>DBJWYX010000012.1:7559-18991 GCA_052360825.1 Candidatus Wunengus sp. YC64 | reverse complement strand
TAGATTGCTTCGCTGTCGCTCGCAATGACAACTTTCTTATTGCGTTCACTATAAAAAGCCGGTAATTACTCGTTATTTACAATACATTTGAACAATTAAGTGAAAAAACATTTTTTCGCTTTCATTTTATTAATTGCTGTTTCATCCTGTAATTATATGGAGGAACGGTCTACTCCACACGTCAAAACCCTCCTCCCACCTCAAAGAAACGAAATTAGCTCCGTTGCAATCTTACCATTCAAGAATAAAACGGAAAAAAAAGGGTCAGAGGATATCCTCCGGAAGTGTTTTTTTACAAACCTCAGTACGAAAGGTTATAATGTTCTCAGACTCGAAGAGGTTGACGAACGTCTGCGCCTTGCTGCAATCGATGCCTCCAATCTCGATACAGAAGATGTGTATAAGGTAGGACGAATCGTGAAGGCGGATGCCCTCATTTATGGCGTGGTTACAAAGTGTTGTAAGAGGTTTTTTGGGGTATATTCTCAGGTGGTATTCGGGGCGGAGATGAAGATGGTGGATGCGAGGTCTTCCAAAATTATCTGGCAGGCAGACCATACGGAAACAACGCACGGCGGGTCAGTGCCGGCATCGCCCTTTAGCGTCCCGGAGGCGGTTATCGAAAGTTCAATCAATGTAAGGGAAAAGGTAGTTTCGGAAACGGCTGATCGTCTTGTAAAAAAATTTATTGTCAGTATTCCATGCAAAGATTTTAATTCATCTATCAACGCTAATACAATCATTATCAGACCCAATGGGCCATCAATGGAAGTATGCTATAAAGTACAGGATGGTGATACGCTGTCGGGCATTTCTGAAAAATTTTATGATGATGCCGCTAAAGCAGAGGGTATCTGCACGGCTAATCATGGCGTATCGGATGAGACACTGAAAGCAGGACAGGAGTTGATTATTCCCGATATGCTTATCATTACAGATATTGAAGAATCGCAACGGATAGACAGAAACAAATACAAGAAGGCCGTCTATCGTGTGAAATGGGGCGATAGTCTTTATGAAATTGCATCGAAGGTGTTTCGAGACGGTAAGAGGTGGACGATTATTTACGATTCCAACAAGCGCGAAATAATGAATATTAAAGACCTCCCCGTTGGACAGGTACTCATCATACCTCTAACCATTCCCCAGTCAGATTCGTTTAAAAGAGACATGTAAACCCATCGCGATTAATTAATTCAGATGCAAAATTCATTGCTGTCCAAATTAGCCAAGAGTGTGCAAAATTGTAATAATTACAATAGAGGATGTAAAAATTACATGATTTTATATTCAGAGATATTTTCGTCGCAGGCGAAATAAAATTTTATTTACCCAGAACAATAGCATATCCAGGCACTTACAGTACACACCTTCCCCGTTAAAAACACTTGGTATTATCCTTGCTTTCTTCTCATTGATTGTTTTATAAATTTTTCAAATATTCAATTTGAGATTACCGATGAGGGAAATCGGATATGGAACATCTATGAAAGGCGTGTTGTGTGTGGAACTTAATTTTTAAAAAGTTTGTTCTATGCATCATGTGTTTTTCAGGCATAATCGGTTTTCTCTTTTGCGAAAATAAAGTGCGTTTTGCTGATAATAGAGGAGTTTTTTAAAAGAGAGGCTTGATATGAAAAGTTTAGTTACCAAAATACTTTTTAAGTTTATCATCGGTGTTTTATTTATTGCTATTATTATGAAAGGTGAAATTCCGTCAGTTTTTGCAAAAAAGAATAATCATGATGTCCAATTGTCCAAAAAAAGCGATTCTAGCAAGGATGTTGATGATGTAGATGACGATGAAGATGATGAAGGAGAGGATGATGAAGAAGGGGAAGACGAAGAGGGAAGCCACAATGCAGGACGGAATTGTCTGACAAGCGGCTGCCATTCAGGAAGCGGCGAGGAGCGTTTTTCCATTGGAGGGACGATTTACACCGATGCCGATGGTACGGATGCCAGGGTCGGAGCAAAGATAAAGGTGATAGATACAAACGGCAGCACAGCAACATTAACGTCTAATCAAATAGGAAATTTTTACACTGAAAAAAGCATGACAGCCCCTTTCACGATAACCGCATCGTATCAGGGTCGTGAGGTGGAAATGCCGACCGAGGCATCCGGTGGCGGTTGTAATGCCGATGGCTGCCATGCCGAAGGTTCATCGGCGGGAAGGATATTTATTAGCACAAACGACCTTGACCTGACCGGTACGGTTACCGAGAGCAGTTCAGACGGAGGCTCTTCGGAAATAAGCTACAATAGCAATATAAAGTCGATTCTCGATGCAAAATGTATTTCCTGCCACCAATCAGGAGGGGCTAAGAGCGATGTCCCCCTGACGACGTATGCGGAAGTGACAGATACAAAACTGGTGACTCCAGGCAGCGCCGATTCACTCTTAATAAGAAAGCTTAATAAAGATTTGAGCGAAGGCACTATGTGGGTAAATCTTAATAGCACGAGCGAGTACAATAAAATCAAGGACTGGATAGTCGTCTACAATGCCCAGGAATACTCATCCAGCCAGGGTTCAGCAGGGGCTGCAATATCTGACGCCAAGGTCAAACTCAGCAAGAATGGCCGTGTCAAATACAAAACAACGACTGATTCTACGGGCGCATTCGTCCTTGAAAAGGTAAAAGCCGGAAAGTATACACTGAAAGTTTTTAAAAAGGGCTATAAGAGGCATACTCAGAGCTATCAAATGAATCAAAGTAA
This sequence comes from Candidatus Wunengus sp. YC64, assembly GCA_052360825.1. Classification (GTDB taxonomy): domain Bacteria; phylum Planctomycetota; class Brocadiia; order Brocadiales; family Brocadiaceae; genus Wunengus. The sequence continues at coordinate 16,267 of DBJWYX010000012.1, read as the reverse complement.
CAGTACGTCTCTGGAGATTACGTTAAACAAGAAGTAATAAATGGTTATTTATTTCATGTTTTTTGGTTCTTTTAAGGAGGCCGCATGTTTGCACAGAGGAAGAAGGGTTTTGTGTCAAAGTTGTTAATTGTTGGTGTATTTGTAACAGGAACTGCCGTCCCTACATTTGCTGGCACAAAAGATACTATCATGGGGGCAGTGAGTAATATAGATGAGACGGCATTAACGCTCAAGGTATTGAATGATCTTGTGGAAGTTGATGCAAGTAATGCGACGATAAGGGTAAAAGGGGTTGATAATGCAACAATCTCGGACATTGCAGTAGATGATGTCGTTATGATCAAGGGTAGTGACAATGGTTCTGGTGTAATCGAAGCGACAAGTATCAAGGACCCTGTGAAACCAAAGAAGGGCTATGATGGCAAACTCACGGGAAAAACAAAAAATGTAAATACCTCTGCAAAGACATTCAAGATATGCGGTCAGGATGTGGATGCAGGGAGCGTTTCCGGCATTAACATGAGTAGTAAAACGATATCCTTCAGTAATCTGCGTTCCGGCGTCAGTGTGGATGTGTATGTAAAGGCCAAAAGCAGCGACCTTGCGGCTAAGAAGATTGCTATTCGTTCGGAGAGTTGTACGTACTGCCATGGTCCAAGATAAACTTTGTCATAGTGTCAGTAACATTAATTTCTAGCCTGGGAATTTTCAAAACAAGGAGCGTATTCATGAGGATGTGGAAGAAGTCTATAGTATGTATTATGTTCAATGCTGTTTTTTACGGTTTGATAACGAACACGGTATTAGCCTGGTCAAGTGGTCCTCCTGCCTACCGGACAGGCGCTGCGGGCGATAATGGAACGTGTAATGCAGACGGGTGTCATAATTCATACAGTCTCAATTCGGGGAGTGCAAGTTTCTCAATTACTGCGCCATCTGCGTATACCGCTGGTAAAGCGGTTAAAATAAAGGTTGTTTTCAGTAATTCCAGCGGGAAAAAGCACGGATTCGAAATGACGGCGCTGGATGCCGATGGCAACAGGGTTGGAACGTTCAAGAAAATAGGGAATACCACCCAGGTTATTTCCCCAGGCGACGCTGCCAGAGAACTTGATAAAGCGGATAAGGATAAATATATAGAGCAGAGTACGAAAGGTGTTAAAAAGAAGAGTTGGGTTTTCAAGTGGACTCCCCCAAGCAGCGCCACTGACCCGATAACATTTTATGCCGCAGGATGCGAGGCAGACGGCGGTGGTACTGCCGACAAAGATTATGTTTACACGACCACAGCGGAGATTAGCGCTTCAAACCCTTAACCCAAAAATACCAGTGAATAACTGGATGTTCAGGAATTTCAAACAATTAATTCCTCCCCCTTTGATGGGGGAGGTAAGGTGGGGGTGAAGGGGAAAGGCGGATCACCCTCCCCTAACCCCTCCCATCAAGGGAGGGGATTGTTTGTGTTTTGTGTAGTTGCCGAAGGCTTAATTTAAATGCGTAATTTCATTAAATTTTTAGAGGAAAAGAACGATTATGTATAAAAAAGGGATTGTTGCGGCAGCGTCGTTTGTGCTCGTTGTAAGCGTAGTTGCTTGTTTCCAAGGAATTATCATGGCAAAGGAAGCCAAGATAGACCCGATGAAATTATACATTAAACACTGCAGTGACTGTCATGATAAAAATGGGAAACCCACTGAATTGGGCGCAGGATTGGAATCTACTGACTTTACCGATAAAAGCTGGCAGACAAGCACAACAGACGAAAAGATCATCAAGCAGATAGCCGATGGCACACCTGAAAAAATGATGCCATTTAACGGGAAACTAAATTTGGACGAAATTAAGGCATTAGTGCCTGTTCTCAGGAGTTTCGCGAAGAAATAAACTTTAAGCGAACTATAGTCAGCGACAATAACGAGTAATTTATGGAAATGAAACAAAAGACTGTACTCATAACAGGCGCGACAGGTTTTTTAGGAAGCTATATCACTAGAGGGCTTTTTGAGGTGGGTTTTCACTTGAAACTCCTAGTTAGAAAGACAGCCCAGACCCAGGCGGAAGAAAGATTCTTTGAGATTTGCACACCTTTTGGAATAGCAGAATCTGTATTTAAGTCTTCACGTAATCCTGTTGAAATAATAGAGGGGGACATTTCTAAAAGTTATTTCGGACTTAATACAGCCGATTATTTGAAACTGGCTGAAACTGTCGATGAGGTATTCCACTGTGCCGCAGCCACAAAATTCGATAACAATATGAGTGATATTCACACACAAACAAATATAGTAGGAACAGAACTTATTACCGTATTCTGTATGACAAGAAAACTCAAAAGGCTTCATCACATCAGTACGGCATATGTTGCCGGGAAAAGACGTGACACGGTTTTGGAAAATGAATTGGAGGGAGGGCAACTATTTAACAATAACTACGAGAGGTCTAAATATGAAGCTGAAAGGGACCTCTCCCTGTTTGTTAAGCGACACCAAATTCCATGCACTATCTATCGGCCGAGTATAATTACCGGTGATGCAACCACAGGATATACAAAAAATTACGATAATATTTATGTTTTTGGCAAGGGGTTAAGCCGTCTTGAAAATCATAAAATACAGAATATCTATAGAGACAAAAGATTAATCAATATTAGCCGTCATACGTCTTTGAGAATTTCTGGCAATAAACATGGTACAATAAACCTGATACCTGTGGATTATGCGGCCCGTTCGATTGTTGCTATATCCAGACGTATTGAAAGTATAAACAATACATTCCATATTGTGAATCCATCTCCACCCACCCTTGGTGAACTTGCGGAGTGGATGAAACTTGCAACGGGTATTCACTATGTAAAAATCGTTCCCATGCATGAATTCGAGACGCTTCCTCATACCTTACAGGAGAGATTATTTCTACAAGGAACCGAAGCTTTCCAATTCTATATGTTTGGAGAACCCTATTTTGATTCCACAAACACCAAACACTTGTTGCGCGGTACTGGGATCGAATGTCCTTTAATTACGCAGGAACTCATTAATCGTTTTATACAATATGGAGTTGACACCCATTGGGGTAAGAAGAATACTACTTCGGGAAAAGAAGATAGATTCCTTAAAATTGAAGAGCCGCTTCTCTCTATAACAGTTTGAGTATGAATAATTGTTGGGAGAAAAACAAATGAAGGAAAGGCCTGAAATTCCTGGAAATATAACCCATAGCGAGTACTTTAATAAACTATTAAAGGCAAGGGTAAATTTGTCCCCGATTCCTAAAATATCTTCACTCAATGCCATTATACAGTTTGAAATAACGGATAATGGAAATGGAATATGGAACATCATCGTTGAAAACGGACTGGTAAAGGATGTGACTGCAGAACTTTGTGTCCCCCCCACGTGCATCTTCAAGCTAAATAGCGCTACGTTTTTGTCAATTATCAAACGTGAAATAACGCCGCAACAAGCTTTTTTTCGGGGGAGGGTAGACATTAAAGGCGATATATTATTGGCATTAAAAATGAATATTCTGGTTACTTATATGTAATTTTTTGCAAACCTCTGAGACTAGAATTCTAAACCTTGGGAAAATATATTAAAATCCTTCTTACGTATCGAATAACAGTTCTTATCTGCCTGGTTTTTGCAACGGTATTTTTTGGTTTTTATGCCGGAAAAATGAAGACAGATAATTCTATAGAAATCTGGCTTTCAAAGAACGACAGGGATTTTGAATACTATAAGACCTTTTTAAAAAAGTTTGGCGATGAGGAGTTTTTGGTTATAGCCTTGAGCGCAGTTGATATATTCACGAAAGAACGCATTCAGGAAATTAATGCGATAGCTGAAAGGTTAAAAAAATTTGATGTTGATGGGGTTGTGAGTGTGACTTCACTGGCGGATGTGTTTAAAGACACAATCAAATCTCCCCTTTTTCAGGAAAAACTTAAAGGGCAAAAAAATCGTTCTGTTTTAAATGTCTTCAAAAAGGCCGTGATCACAGACCCTCTCTATCAAAATACCCTTATTTCAGGGAACGGCAAGACCGCGGCTGTTATAGCAGTAGTAAAAAGTATGAAGCCAGAATCAAGAAAACAATTGGTATCAGAGATTAGAACACTCCTGAAGGGTATGGCTGAAAAATCAGCAGATAAGAAACATACATACCATCTTGCAGGGCCTACCGTTGTAAATGCAGAACTTGATCGGATGTCAAAGCGAGACATGACAAAGCTGACTCCCTTTATGTTTGTTCTTTCCCTTGTAGTTTTAGGATGCCTGTTCAGAAGGATTTCCGGTGTATTGATTCCTATGGCGATGGTTTCTCTTTGCCTGGTCTGGATAACTGGCTGCTTTGTACTCTGTGGTCAGACAATGAATATGATTTCAAACATGCTCCACCCATTAACGTTTATCATAGCGCTCTCGGCTTCAATCCATCTCATAAACCACTATTACTATGAAAGCACGGTATCGACGAGTGTCGAAAACGCCATTTACAATACTCTGCAGAATGTGGGTATCCCAATTCTTATGACAACCATTACCACAATAGTGGGATTTATCTCGTTGGCGACAAGCAGTATCCCTCCTGTTTTAATCACGGGTTTGTTCATGAGCGGTTGCGCTGCGCTTACCTTTTTCATGAGTATGATATGTTTACCCGTTTTACTTTCCTTTATACCAATCAAAGGGCACACCTGTGTTTCAAATGGAAGAAATACTCATTATGCTGAAAAAGATATAAAAGGGGAACGGGCGTTTAATACTTTTTTTTCGTTATTGGGCCGTTTTGCCGTTCGATACAAAGGGATAACCCTTTCATGCGCCCTCGCTGCAGGATTGTTCTTCCTCTGGGGGATATCAAAACTCAAGGTGGAATCTGATATTATGACCTCTTTTCCAAAGAATAGTCAGATTGCGAAAGATAACAACTACATTGAAAGCCGCCTCATGGGTTTATTGCCGGTTGAGATTATTGCTGAGGTAGCAAACGACGCCAGTATTCTCCAACCAGGCATATTAAATAATATTGTGACTTTACAACGATATCTAAAGAGCTTTCCAGAAATAACGAACTCCATTTCGGTAGCAGATTATATTCAGAGAACTCATCAGGTTGTAAAAGGCAGCAAGCAATATCCTTATTCTGTTCCAACGACTGAAAAAGAAGCCACAGACTATGTAAAATTAGCCTCTGTATACGGAAACAAGTACATGAATAGTCTGTATTCAAAAGAGTTGAGAGACGCGCGGATATCGGTACGCATGAAACAGGTAGGCTCAAGCAGGTATCAGGAAATTATCAACTCAATAAAAGAGTATATACACAGTCACCTGGATACAACCCTTTTATCATGGCATATTACGGGAATTGTTCCTCTCCTTATTAATGTGCAGGACAACATCCTTTGGAGCGAAATACAGTCCTTTTCTCTCGCTTTTTTATTGACATTTATTTCGACAGCGGTCGCGCTGAAATCGGTCAAAATCGGACTTATCAGCATAATTCCCAATCTATTGCCGATCACTATTACCCTCGGTTTCATGGGTTTAACGGGAATGAAGCTTGATGCCGCTACGATCATGATCGCAAGTATTGCACTGGGGATTTCGGTCGATAACACGATACATATATTTTATCGTTTTAAAAAAGAGATTTCCATCGATGGCAATTATTCAAAGGCGGTGTGCCGTACATTGCAAGGGGTAGGAAAGACGGCTTTGTTTACTTCACTCTCGGCTGCTTTTGGGTTTATGGTCTTTTCCTTTTCAAGTTTTAAACCAATACAATATTTTGGCGTATTGACGAGTATTACCATATTAAATGCCATTATCGCGGATTTACTTATATCACCGAGTTGCCTGATGCTCTTCAAACCAAAACGCACAAATTTATATGAATGAACGATTTGATTTTTCACAAGATCCGGGACCGGAGATAATTCACAAGGCTGGTTTTTACGGGATACCTATAGATAAATGGATTCGGCATGTGCTATCAATCCATTTTGATCCCGAGAGTGGTTCGCAGTACTGGCTCCAGAGGGAAAAGGTGTTGGGTATCGATGCAAGAAAAGACATAACTTCTCTAAAAGATTTGCATAAACTAGGCCCTATGGAGGAAGAAGATCTCAGGCGATATCCAATTGAATACTTTATTCCCAAAATGCATTTGGGAAATAAGGAAGAATTCATCCTGGGTGAAACTGCCGGAACCACAGGGCTTCCAAAGGTAACTGCTTACTTGAAGGGTGAATTTTACATCGCTTTTGTCGAGTGGTTCCGATATATCGCTACAAAAAGAGGATTCCCGCGCGGCGCAAATTGGTTGTGGGTGGGTCCCAGCGGTCCTCACATTATTGGCAAGGCCGCTGGACAGGTTGCGAGAAGTATGGGAAGCATAGACCCATTTTCCATCGATATGGATCCTCGGTGGGTAAAAAAACTCGTACCCGATACATTAGGATATAAACGGTATATCAGTCACATTATTGAACAGGCATTGGATGTACTGAGGCGACAACATATCGAGGTAATTTATTCAACGCCGCCGCTGCTTATAAAATTGGTTGAAGAAATGAACGTTGATCAGCGTATGCAAATAAAGGGGGTCCATTATGGCGGTGTTGCTCTTGATAAGGAACACCTGAAAAGATTTAAAAAGGAATTATTTCCGAACGCCGTCCATATTGCAGGCTACGGAAACACACTGTTTGGTTTGTGTCTGGAAGTTGAGGCATCGCCGCATTATGACCTGGACTACTACCCACTTGGACCCCGTATGATAATTCAGGTTGTTTCAACAAAGGACGGCATCAAACCCGATAAGAACCGTAACTTCCAATCCGTTGAATACGGCCAAAGGGGGCAGGTAGTTTTCCATCGCCTTGACGAATCCTTTTTTATTCCCAACATGTTTGAAAGGGATGAGGCGATTCGGATTGCACCCACTGAGTATGCGCAGTCTCTTGGTATTCGTCAGGACGGCGTGAGAAATCCAGCATTATTAAAAGGGCTGGAAACAAACATAAAGACAGGTGTCTACTGAGAATACAATCTTAAAAAAAAGTTATTCCTGTGCGGTCCCCCTTAATAAAGGGGGATTCAGGGGGTTGTGTTTTTTCCGGGGTTATTTTACAACCCCCTAGCCCCCTTTTTTAAGGGGGATTCTCTCTGCCATATGTCATATAACCCGCTTGAATAAAATGAAAATTCCTATACTATTAAATTACAGGTTGGGGTGTATGGCAATACGCCCCTGCAAATATCAAGCAAGAAAGGATACCATGAAATTATCAGAAACAAAAGTTGAACTCCTTGCGCCGGCAGGACGCTGGGATGCGTTCAAGGCCGTAATAGATGCCGGGGCAGACGCAGTATATATTGGCGGGAAACGCTTTAACATGCGTATGCACCGCTCAGACGTTAATTTTTCTGATGAACAAATTGCAGATGCCGCACACTATGCCCATAGTAAAAAAGTTAAATTGTATGTTACGGTAAACAATCTTGCCAGCGATGAAGAACTGGAGAGCGTCTGGCGATTCCTTAACTTTCTCAGCGAAATTCGAGTCGATGCCGTTATAATCCAGGATCTGGGCGTGCTGAGTATCGTCAGGCAGATGGATATTCCTCTCATTGTTCATGTTAGTACGATGATGAACATTCATGATGTTGAATCTGCCTTGACCCTGAAGGAATTGGGGGTAAAGCGCATAGTTACTTCCAGGGACATCCCTCTGTCGAAAGTAAAAGAAATTCATGGAAAAACAGGGGTCGAAGTTGAGTATTTTATTCATGGAGATCTCTGTATTTGCCAGAGTGGACAGTGTTATAGCAGTGGAGTACTCTTTGGCAAAAGCTCAAACCGCGGCGAGTGCATGAAGCCGTGTCGCTGGCAGTATACTCTGGTAGAAAGACTTTCTGGACAACCCATCGGCGACTTGTCTTCAGGCCATTTTCTGGCAATGAAGGATATGTTCCTCTTGCGTCATATCCCGGAAATCATACAGGCCGGAGTCTGTTCCCTTAAAATAGAGGGACGTATGAGACACACCGACTACCTGAGAGAAGTTGTCAGTGTTTATCGAAAGGCAATAGATGCCTATTTTGAAAGTCCCGCTACGTATTACGTAAACTCAATGGAATTTGAACGCTTACATAACACTCGGGTGCGGGAGTTTACTACATCCGTAGCATTTACTCCTTCGTCTGTTTCCCTTGTTGATATTTCTGGCAGTCGCGAGCCTCTTTTCCTGAGCCGGGCGGCGAAAGAACCGTCACTCGACAGAGAAGATATTTATAACAATCCGTTTGAATGGCAAAGTGCGGAGGATGTTGAGGGAAAGGAGTTACCTGGTTTTAGCACAACGGAGAGGAATATTCATTATCCCTTGTTATCAATTAAAGTTTCTTCAATAAATGCACTGAAGACTGCATTGAATGCTGGGGCAGATCGCGTCTATATCTGTGGTGAGGTGTCTCCGTTGAAAAAGCAATTCTGGACAAAGTCATTGTATAAAGAGGCATGCGCAATCGTCCATGATGCTGGTAAAACTATAGGATTTGGTACGCCGCGGATAACTTCTGACAGAGGAATAGCCGATATGTCATGGTTATTTGAACAAGCTGCGCAATTTGGCGTTGATTACGTGCTGATTCATAATCTTGGCGGTACCTTAGAGATCAGCGATCCGTTCTGCCCCGTCT
>DBJWYX010000012.1:0-7549 GCA_052360825.1 Candidatus Wunengus sp. YC64 | reverse complement strand
TTCATAATCTTGGTGGTATGCGTTTGGCGAGAGAATTTGGCTTAAAGTTTTTAGGAGATTATTCACTCAACATCCTCAACACACAAACGCTTAGCCTTATAGAAGAACTAGGCGCTTCTGGCGCGACAGTTTCCATCGAGTGTTCATTTAAACATCTGAAACAAATATCCGAGAGGGCTTTTTTACCGTTGGAATGCATCGTTCACGGTACCATTACCAGCATGGTGTTGGAACACTGTATTCCAGCTATGGTCATTTCAAAGTCTCATAAAATGGACCAGTGCAGAATGGTATGCCAGCACATGGGATATGCGCTTAAGGACGAACGAGGGGAAGTGCGACCTCTTGAAGTTGATCAGTATTGTCGCAATCACCTTCTCCTTGCAAAAGATGTATGTGTTTTACCTTATCTTCAATCCTTTGTACAAACGCGTATTCGTGTATTTAGGATCGAGGCGCAGTATTATGATGAAGACCTTGTAAAAACTGTGGTTGGCCTCTACCGTAAATACCTGAAGGTATATCAGGAACATCCTACTCTTTCATTGCCCATCCAGGAAAAGGATTGGGAAATTCTCACGGAAAAGGGTCATAGAGACTTTAATCTGGGTGCTTATGCGCACGATATAACCCATTCAAAAAGTACGGCAGAGGTAATGAAGAATATAAAGTAATTTTAGATTTTTAGTAATAGTTTACCACAGAGGACTTGTTTTGGGTTGAATATATGACAACAAATTATATAGGACCAGAGGCTATACTTCAAAAGAAACAGGAATACCTTATTCCGTGTGTCTACCACTTTTATAAAAAGCCGATGCAGATCGTCAAAGGTGAAATGCAGTACTTGTACGACCACACAGGCAAACAGTATCTGGATTTTTATGGTGGGGTATCGGTAATGAATGCGGGGCATTGTAATCCTGAGATTGTGGAAAAGATATGTGAACAGATGAGAACTCTTCAGCATACCACTACTATTTATCTGACGCAGCCTATTGTAGACCTTGCAGAAAAGCTTTCGCAGATTACCCCAGGGTCTCTCAAACGGTCCTTCTTTTGTGCCAGCGGATCCGAGGCAAATGAAGGCGCCGCACTCCTTGCACAATTATATACAAAAAAACAGAAGTTCGTTGCTGTTCATCAGGGACTTCATGGGCGTACAAAACTTACCATGAATCTTACGGGTCTTTCGATGTGGAGAACAGACCCTAGCCCTCTGAGTGATGTCGTTCATATCCCTGGAGCATACTGTTACCGATGTTCATTTGGGCTTACCTATCCGCTTTGTGATCTGCGGTGTGCAAAGTGCATCGAGGATATTATTAAAAATGGTGATTTTGCTGCCTTTATTATTGAGCCTATCCAGGGCAATGGGGGTATTATTACGCCGCCGCCAGGATATTTTCAGGTAGTTCGCGAAATCCTCAATAAATACAACGTGCTCTTAATAACTGACGAAGTGCAGACAGGATTTGGACGGACGGGGGAGATGTTTGCCATTGAGCATTGGGATATCGAGCCAGATATTATGACCATGGCAAAGGCACTGGCCAATGGTACTCCTGCAGGCGCCTTTATAACAAATGACAGAATTGCCTCGTCTTACACACGCCCCGGCGCTTCTACGACAGGGGGCAATCCAGTATCGGCTGCGGCAGCATTGGCAACGATTGATGTTATTGAAAAATATCAACTCGTACAGAGGGCGAAAGACCTTGGTAATTACTTCAAAGACAAATTAAAGATATTGCAGCAAAGTCATGGACTTCTGGGGGATGTGCGAGGGAAAGGGCTAATGTTGGGTGTCGAATTAGTCAAAAGGGATAAAATCCCCGCAGCAGAAGAAATAGATTATATCCTCGAAGAATTAAAAGATCGGGGGATCCTGGCAGGAAAAACAGGCGTATCACGCAACGTACTTACATTCCAGCCCCCTTTGATAATTACTCGTGATGACATAGATCGGGTCGCAGAAACATTGGATAAAATATTATGATTGATGATACTGAAAACAGGAACTTCTTAAGGGAATTCATAGAAAGTAACGTCACCAAAAAGTTAATTCCCAAAGGGTTGGGCTGGTTTGGGTGCATGGGAGGATTATCGCTTTTTGCATTTATGATGCAGTTAGGCACGGGGATATTCCTCATGTTTTATTTCATTCCGAGCTCAAGGGAAGCATTAGCCAGCATTCAATATATGAGTCATAGCGTCCCTTACGGATGGCTTATCCAACGTATCCATGCAGTAGGGCCACACATTATGATTGGTATGGTATTGAGCCATATGCTGCGTATCCTCTTTAAAGGAATTTATAGACATCCACGAGAGTTGCATTGGATATCAGGGGCGTGTTTACTCATCTTGACTTTACTCATGTATTACACAGGAAGTTTGTTATCTGCTCACAATATTAATGACTATTCTACTATGAATTTAACATTCCTATATGCAATTCATCTGGCAGGTATTCCGGTGGTTATGGCGCTATTTATGGGCATGCATTTCTTTATGGTCAGGAAAACAGGAATTTATGAACCATTGTAACAAAAATGGAGTTTTTAAGTGAAAGATTACACAAAGGGCAAAACGCCAGAGATGCTTGAGCCATTTTTCCCCAATGAGATATTCAGGCATATCACAGTCTCTTGCTTTTTAATTATAGTTGAATTAACCGCTGTCATCTTAATCCCGTTGCCAGCTAAATTAATCAATAAGCCCGATCACGTACCGTGGTTCTTATTGCCGATTTATAATCTGGACAAACTTATTCAAAACAAAACCTTATTTATTTCTCTTTTGGTTTTATGTGCATTATTGTTTATTTCGTGGCCCTTTCTGGTAAGCGGTAAAAAATATAATTTGTTATCTCCCAACAAAGATCAAGTCTCCAATAACAGTTACGCTGGGTATATCAAAGAACGCCCCAATCTGTGGCAAAGACCTCTTCCATTTATGATTGTTATCATTGTTATTATTTCCGTAATTACGTTATGTTTTATAAACACTTAAAATCACTCCAAAAAGTTCTTCCCATTGTCTCTTTAATCGCATGTTTTCTGTCAGCCGGTTGTATCGTTTACCCCGAACTTACTGAAAAAGGAATAAAGGCTCCAAAATCTGACCGGTGCGGGGATTGCCATAGAGATATTTATAATGAATGGAAGGATTCACCCCATGCCCACAGTTTTACCAATACCGCGTTTAAGGAAGAAACTAATAATTATCAGTTTGCATTTTGCTTAGGATGCCACGCCCCGGAGACTATTTTCACAGATAAAAGAATAGAACCACGCAGTGTGAATCTGGCAGAAGGTGTAAATTGTAATAGTTGTCACCTGAACGATTGTAAATTGAGTGGCCCCACAGCAGCACGCGGACCGCATCCCGTTGCTGAGAAGAACCAATTCTTCAGAACAAGTGAGATGTGTGGTAAGTGTCATGTAGGTACATTTAGGACATGGCAGGAATTAAGCATGGCAGAGAATAAAAAAACATGTCAGGATTGTCATATGCCTGCCATAAAACGTAAACTTATTCAGGATGACCCATGGCAAAAGATATACCCAAAGAGAGAAGGGAAACAACATCTGTTTTCATTCCAGACTTTATTCAATCAAAATGAGACTTCATTACAATTGTCATTTAAAAAAGTAACACATTCTGATGGGAAGATCGAAGGTTCGTTGGAATTAGAAAATAAAAGTATCCCCCACAGCGTACCTACGGGGGATTATGGATATAGAGAAGTCGTTGTAACCATAGAATTGCAGGACGAGAAAGGACAAATGAGGGAATGTAAGAAGGAAAGTTTGTTTGTGGAAATGAAAACTGCTTTACAATATAAGGAAAAGAGATGCATTCCGTTTTGCTTTAATTCTGATGGTGATTCATATTCAATTAATGCCACTATAATTCGAACATCCTTTAATAAGGATACGAACGTCTTACTGGCAGAAGCGAAGTATAAACTTTAGCAAGGAATTGTCCCTGATTTATGTTTGAAGAAGTAAAAAGATTAAATAAAAGCGTTGCTATCTGGCTTGCAATAATATCCCTTATGTCGGTAGGAATAGTTGTTGGCGTCTTGTTTATCACCGTGGCACAGCCAAAACACTCACAATTTTGCGCAAAATGTCATAACAATATCTCTTTTAACAATGCATGTAAAAAATCGTTATCAGAAGCTATTGCCTGTATTGAGTGTCATACCCATGAAAATAAAGGTATGACTGTTATAGCTACAGAAATAAGGGACGATCATTGCACTAATGACTCATGTCATCCATTAACGAAACTATCAGCAAAGCCAGTTCATTACAAAGGGCTTAAACCATTTCAACATAAAACACATCTTGAAATAAATCTTAATCAAATTACCTTACTATCTCCGTATCAGGAAGAGGTTAAAAATTCGTCTGATGAAATGGTTTTCACAAGGGAAAATACAAAAGATAAATTTATTGGGAAGCTTAGGCTGAGATGTACCTCGTGTCATGCCAATATAGACGGCGAAAAACACTTTGAAACAGATACGAGTACGTGTAATGCATGCCATTTTATATCACAATCAGCCTCAGTCAAGTCTTCCCCTGCTTCTCCTTCGTCTCGGGAGAAGAATTCACTCTGTAAGACAGAAAATATGCAACAATCTAACAATATGAAGAATAAGAAGTTTATTTCTGATTGTACACTGTGCCACGTCCATATCGAAAAAACCAAGGAGATATATGGGAAAATTTTTAAACACGACGTGTATGAAAAAAATGAAAAGGTGAGTTGCACTGATTGCCATTTTAAAACCATTCAGGGAGATGGGAAAGTTGATAAAAAGAGTTGTTATCAATGCCACTCAAAGATTGCTAATAATTTTAATAATGCATCAGATATGCATTGGATCCATATTGATAAGCACAAAACGCCCTGTACGTCATGTCATACTTCTATTACGCACGGCTGGGTTAAGGCAAATGATAAGATTTATGGGGACAATAACACAGAACTTGTCGATATGGAATATAAGATACAAAATTTGATCATGACGGGACAAGGTGGTGTAGGTGTTAAAGGTGAACCCGATCCCATGCATCTTGCAACATTAAATTGTTCCGCATGTCACAAGGATAAGCAACTTTATACAAACGTTGCATCTGAGGTATGTAATAATTGTCATAGTAGAGGATTTGATAAAATGCTGTCTGAACAAATGCATTTTGTAACATCAAAGATGCGACTGTTAAGGACTTTGCTGGTAAAGGCTAAAAGATTTCATAATTTTCATACCCACGCCGTATCGCAACAAACTATAATTCACGAAGCAGAAGTAAATTATAATCTCATCAAAGGAGATGGGAGTTTTGGTGTCCATAATATCAAATACGTTAAAGATCTTTTGGACTATAGCATTGCAAAATTAGTATCAGTTCATCCCCCTCCCCTAACCCCTCCCACCAGGGGCGGGGGAAATTTCCACCCCCTGCGCCCCCGTCAGCGGGGGACATTCCCTCCCCCTGTCCCCCTCACTGAGGGGGATAAAGGGGGAGGGGGAAGGTCAGGTGGGGGTGCTGAACTGTTACCAAAATTAAAGCAAATAGAGGGATTTGTAGCATCCTCAAACAAATCCCCATTTCCTACCAGCTCTTGCATTGATAGATGCCATGTAAATTACATGGCGTATCGTACTATATATCAGAAGGAGATTTTTAGGCATAAAATGCATTCTCCTGATCAATGCTTGGAATGTTATCAATGTCACAATAATGATCCGATTGATAAAAAAACACATGGCAATCTGATTATACAAAATAAGGATTGCCGTACCTGTCACCACAAAGAAGCAAATAATAACGATTGCTTGAAATGTCACTCAGAGGTAAAGGAATATATTAATGGGAGTATTCAAAATATAGTTACAAAAAAGCCTGATTGGATGTCTAAATCTGTTTCCTGTACAGAGTGTCATAAGCTGGAATTAGATGGGGCTTCTTTTAAAGCCGTGCGAAAGTATTGTATAGAATGTCACAATCCCGATTACGGGTTGTTATACGATGCATGGAAGGATGTGCTGGATAGTAAGACTAAACTACTTTATAAAAACAATACAAATACCTTAAATATACAAAACCCTTTAAGACTAGTTCAGTCTTACGGCGTGCACAATTTCCGTTTATCGCAAATGCTCTTGAAGTACATGGATCATGATTGAGGAATACGTACATTTTTATTCAGATAAGCTGAGATTGGAAGGCGTTTTAACCTATAATGAAGATGTTAAACCGTTTTCCGCAATCTTACTCTGTAATCCGCATCCCAACCTGGGTGGCGATATGGACAATAACGTCATTGGGAGCCTTGCGCATATCTCGGCACAAATGGGATTTGCATCACTTCGGTTTAATTATCGTGGAGTGGGAAACAGTGAGAGCTATCAAAAGGATACTGCGGGAAAATTCCTGTACTGGGAAGCTTCCTTGAGCGGTGAAAACTATATGGATGCCGTTCGTGACACACGAGCCGCTCTTCATTTTCTTGCTAAGCAGAATATCGGTAGCCGTATTTATATTGCCGGCTATTCATTTGGCGCTCTTGTTGGTATGCGGATAGGTGTGGAAAGCGAAATGATAGCTGCGTTTGCCTCCATTTCCATGCCTTTTGGTAAATACAATCTGGATTTTCTCGTACCGTGCAAAAAACCGAAACTTATTGTTTACACTCAAAATGATTTTGCAACGACAGAGGAAGATACCTTACGATGTTTTTCGAAGATATTACCGCCCAAACAACTGGAATTAATCCAGGATAGCGACCACTTTTATAGAATGAAAGAAGAGACGGTATCAAAAAAGGTGTGCAGTTTTTTTCAGAGGATAGGTAAAAATGAAATTGAAAAGGAATAAAATTTTGTTATAATTCTAATTCATCCTAAAAGGGCCCATAGCTCAGTTGGTTAGAGCAGCGGACTCATAATCCGCGTGTCCAAGGTTCGAATCCTTGTGGGCCCATTTAAATACATCGGATTTACGCTATCATTCCTCCATTCAACTTTCTTAACCTCTCTTCAACTTTGGGACTGCTTTACAATCTAAGACGATCTAATACCTGCTTGATATCATCTTTTTGTGCCTGTGAGGGGTCTATTCTTAATAATTCTTTCAGATAATATTGGGACATTTCCATATCTTTTTTATCATTCAGATATAAAAAGACGAGTTTTTTATAAACATTTATATTTCCGGGATCGAGCATAATAATTTTCTGAAACTCGTCTACGGACTTGTCTATCAGTCCTAATCCGTGATAAAGCGTGCCGAGCGCATAGCGAACATTGAAATTGTTGGGATCAAGCTGAATTACGGTATTATACTCGTGGATGGCATCTGTTGTTTTCCCCGATTTTTCGTAAGCAAGACCCAGATTAAAATGGCTATTAGGTTGTGCGTTATCTATCTCGATAGACTTCTGAAATTCTGCTATCGCTTCATTCAACAACCCTCTTTTTGCATAATTTACCCCTAGATTATTTCGGGCGTGAATATAGCGGCTGTCA
>DBJWYX010000011.1:0-22227 GCA_052360825.1 Candidatus Wunengus sp. YC64 | reverse complement strand
TTTTGGCAAAGGGTCTGGAATGCGAAGACTTATTAATTCAAAGGGACTGGATATATCCATTGCCTCCACATCATTTGGCATAGGCATCGAAATATTGCAGGTGAAAGGACAAAGTCTGCTCTGGATTGGTGAAGGAGAAGGTTCAAAAAGTCTTGTGACCGACCTCGACAAACACGTTGATAAGGCATTACGAGGTCTGAAACTTGCCGAAAAAGAATTGAAACTAAAAACGGGGGCTTATCCCGTGATAGTTACGGCAAAGGCTATGGGAAACTTACTTGCAACCTTCGAAACCGGCTGCAACGGAAAGCTGGTACAAAAAGGCGCATCTCCTCTCACCAACAGACTGGGTGAAAAGATTATCGATGAAAGGGTCAGTATTTATGATGACGCTACAATCGACATGGCAGATTCCAGTTATCCGTGGGACAGTGAGGGTACACCATCACAGCGTACCCCATTGTTTGAAAAAGGCGTCTTAAAAAATTACCTCTTCGATTTACAAACCGCCGGGATTATGAAGGCGAAGTCCACAGGAAATGGCAACCGGGGGTTCTCCTCTCAACCGTCTCCTGGTGATTCAAACATTACTGTTGAACCCGGCAATATGTCTTTTGAGTCCATGATAAAGGACGTCCGATATGGTCTGCTGGTAGATCAGGTACTGGGCGGCGGTCAGAGCAACGTCCTTGCGGGAGAGTTCTCCGTAAATATTGACCTTGGCTATCTGATTGAAAACGGAGAAATTGTCGGCAGGGTAAAGGACTGCATGTTTGCGGGAAATGCCTTTGAGGTGTTTAATAACATAGTGGCAATCGGCGATAAGACAGAATGGCACGGTTCGATAAAAGTTCCACCCTTTTACTTCAAGTCAATAAACGTCGCCGGAAATGCCGACTGAATTATGCTGTCTTCGGCAGCGACTTTTAAGCGCCCCCTCTCTAGTAAAGGCAATAAGTAAGTAGACATAATAATATAAGGCTTGTCATTCCCGCATGCTTTTAGCGGGAATCTAGACTTGTCCTCGACTTGGCTGGAGAATGGCTTATGTTTAATACATATTTTGTATATATTTTGGCAAGTAAGCGGAATGGGACGTTGTATATTGGAGTGACCAATAACTTGGAAAGGCGCATGTATGAACATAAAAACAACATTGTTAAGGGTTTTACTTCAAAATATAGTGTCCATCAACTTGTGTATTATGAAGAGACAAATGACATCTATGCGGCTCTTCAAAGAGAAAAGCAATTAAAAACTTGTCCTCATGAAAATGGGGAAATGGAACCGCAAATGGAAGTTGGCGCTCATTGAGAGGATCAATCCTGATTGGAATGATCCCCGACTCAGATCGGGGACTGGATTCCCGCCAAAGCTTGTCCTCGCATGATATTAGCGGGGAGCATGCGGGAATGACATATAAGGTGTCTCTTATTTGTTGCCTTTACTTATAAAAGAAGGGCTGGGAGGTGTTGCAAGGTACAGACGCACTGCTGCGCGTCTCTACACACCCCTTTATCCCCTCTTTTTAAAGGGGAATCACAAAAGATTGAAATTCATTGAACATCAAATTCTAGAGAACTAACAATAGATGATTCTGAAATACGTCCTTCTCTCCATGCGCCCTGAGCAGTGGATAAAAAACTTTTTTGTATTTACCGCCCTGCTGTTTTCAAAAAACCTGCTCAATCCATCAAAAGACATCGAGGCCATTATCGGATTTGTAATCTTTTGCATGGTCACAGGCTGTGCATACATGGTTAACGACCTTGTCGACCTTGAAAAAGACAAACTGCACCCTGTCAAGTCCCGGCGCCCATTAGCTTCCGGAAAGTTAAAGAAAGAAACGGCGTTAAAGATAATCGTTCTCGTTTGCCTTGCCAGTCTTTTCTTTGCCTTTTACATGAACATCTTGTTTGGGTTCATCGTCCTTGCCTACTTCTTGCTCAATATAGGATACAGTATTTACTTAAAGAATATCGTGATCATCGACGTCGTCTCTATTGCTGCAGGATTTGTGTTAAGGGTATTGGGTGGCGCAGTCATTATCTCCGTAGTCGCCTCTCAGTGGCTGATCCTGTGTACAATTCTCTTATCGCTGTTTCTTGGCTTTAGCAAGAGAAGGCACGAACTCATTCTGCTGGAAGACAGCGCAACAAGCCACAGAAAGGTCTTAGAACACTACAGCCCTTACTTCCTGGATCAGATGATAGCCGTTGTTACGGCATCCACCCTAATCTGCTATGCCTTATACACCATGTCAAGAGATACGGTTGAAAAACTTGGCACTTCAAAACTCATCTATACAATACCGTTCGTACTTTATGGTATTTTTCGGTATCTTTATTTAGTGCATCAAAAAGAAGAAGGCGGCAGTCCAACTGAGATTATGTTTACCGACAAACCCATGATTATCAATTTATGCTTATGGGTCATTTCATCTGTTGTATTTATTTACATCGTACACTAATTGGGACACAGATAATATAATTTTAGATTTACAATTTTGGATTTCAAATTTTTTCAATCTCAAACCGTAATTCGTAATTCGTAAATTTGTATATTATGAAATTAGAAAAAGCCCTTTTATTTAATCCACCCGTAGGCCTTTACCAGCGCGGGGAAGACAGGTGTCAGGCTGAAGTGGACGGAGGCAGCGCCACATCCCTCCGCCCGCCCAATGACCTTGGATACATCGCCTCCATGCTGAGGCAAATCGGGATTACACCCTTTATCGCTGATTATCCTGCAGAGAAGAAACTGTGGAGCCATTTCGAAAATGACCTCAAAACGATTCAACCCGACTTCCTGATAACGAGCATCACCACCCCCACCATCAAAGACGATATGCAGGCATTTTCCATTGCAAAGACATTCAACCCGAATATCTTCACCATTGCAAAAGGCGCCCACTTTTTCACCTGTAACAAGGAAGACCTGAAAGAAGCGGTATACGACGTCATGGACACCGCCATAGTTGGTGAGGCTGAAACAATTATAAACAACCTGATCCTCGCCGAAAGACAGGAGTCGGATTTAAACACGGTTAAAGGTATTTTATTCAAAAACAATCTTGGCCAGATTATCGTAACTGAACCAGCGCCATTCTGGACGAATCTTGATAAAATCCCATTTCCGGCAAGAGACTTAATGAAAAACCACCTCTATACAAGACCCGATACCGGCGAACCGCAGGCCACAATCCAGACCTCCAGAGGCTGTCCTTCGCAATGTATATTTTGTCTATCACCCCTTATTTCCGGTATGAAATTACGGGAACGATCGGTAGGCAACATCATTGGAGAACTTGAAGAGTGCGTAAACAAATACCATATAAGAAACTTCTTTTTTCGTGCCGACACATTCACCATGAATAAAAAATCAGTAATCGAACTATGCAAGGAGATTATAGGTCGTAATCTTGATATTGCATGGGTAGCCAACAGCCGCGTTAACACGATCGACGAAGAACGTCTCACCTGGATGAAGAAGGCCGGATGCTGGCTGGTAGCGTTTGGGATTGAGTCTGGAAATGATGAAATCCAAAAACAGATTAAAAAAGGCGCTACCCGGTCACAGGCGCGAGAAGCCGTAAAACTCTGTAAAAAGCTTGGGATCAAAACGGCTTCTATCTCATCGGTTTTCCGTGGGAAACAAGGGAAATGATTATGGACACCTTGAATCTGGCAAAAGAGCTGAGTTGTAATTTTTCTGAAATACACATTGCGATACCCTATGAAGGAACGGAATTTTATGAGATTGCCAGAGATTTTGGAATCCTGGAAGAATCAGCCATTGGACACAATTATTTCTCCAACCCTGCCATTGGCACGCTTCACGTGACTAAGGACGAACTCATCGCGATGCGCAAAAAGGCATTAAAGTCGTTGTATATAAACCCGCGTTATATCGCCAATACCCTCATCCACATCAGAAGCCTTGAAGAAGTAAAAAACTACACCCGGTACGGGATGCGTTTGCTGAGGAATTTGATGAAACGCTAAAACTCATCCTTGTCTTTTATGCCTTTCTCAGCACCCTCTGATATCTTTGGCTCCTGTTATTCATCCTGTAAATTCTGTCGAAACAAGATTGATTTGTTTCATCAAGCCTTCCTTATACAAATTTCCCGGCAATAGCTCATCACAAAGGGTATTGTCAAATCGCTTGATTTTATTCGTCTTCTTGCATTACAATGAGGAAGCATGAAAGATTTTATCAAGTTACTTCAGGCAAATAAGCAATACAGGAAAATTATCCGTCAGCTTCAAGATGGAAACGATTGCACTGTCAACGGGCTGTGGGGATCGTCTGCAAGTTTCTTTATCGCTGCTCTGGCAAGTGAGCAACTAAAGGCAACCAAAACACATCCCAGGCTACTTATGGTTGTGCCCAGTGTCGAAGAGGCTGAAGAGGATGTGGAAGACCTGAAAACCTTTCTGAACGGGCACACCGAGTTATTCCCTGCCGGCGAAAACATTTTTCCCTTAAACTATGAAAACGAGGGTGATGTACTGGCACAAAGACTTCATATACTTAATCAGATACTTTATAACGATATCCAGGACAGTAGCAAGTTCGATATTGTTGTAACACCGATCCAGGCGCTATTACAGCCCGTGCCGTCTCCAAGGTCAATCACTAAAAATATCCTGAGTCTTCAGAGGAATCATGAATATCCACGGGAAGAACTCGTCACATGGCTGCAGGAACATCAGTATCTACTGACCTCTCAGGTCGAGAATTTTGGGGAATATGCCCTGCGCGGCGGCATTGTTGACATTTTCCCCTATGCTTCAGACGTCCCCTATCGTATCGAGTATTTTGGCGACGAAATCGAATCTATTCGCAGATTCAATATTGAGTCTCAGCAATCTGAACGGGAATTAGATAGTTGTCAGATACTTTCCGTAGATAAGATACATGAGACAAACGCACTTCAATCTGAACACAGGAAAACGTCTCTCTTATCCTATGTCAACAAAAACACCTGGATCGTCCTTAAAGAACCAGCAAGTATAGAAGCCCGGGCAAGGAAGATATTGACCGATGCCAATACTAGCGGAGTATTGCTTACCTATGATGAAATCTCCAGTCAATTCAACACCTTCGTAAAGATATCTTTGGAAAAATTACCTTTAACATTAAACACCGGTGATTATACGTTTCATGTAAAATCTGCGGACAATTTTCCTCACAATATCCAGGCAATTGCGTCGGAATTCAATACGGTAATCGAAGCCCATACCAGAACGATAGTCTTTTGTAACAACATAGCTGAGGAACAACGGTTTCAGGAAATTATTCACGATTTACGCTTCGAAAGTGATAAGCGACTGGAACTCCGAATAGGACACCTGAGCAAAGGATTCCAGTTCTCTGATATACAAATCGCCATCCTTGCACACCACGAAATCTTTCACCGATATAAGCAGCGTCGCGAGGTAAAAAAACCTATCCAGACCAGGGCAATCGACTCCTTTCTCGACCTGAAAAAAGGAGACTACGTGGTGCACCTATCCCACGGTATTGGGCGGTTTCTGGGCATGGAAACACTGGAAGAAGAAGGATATAAAAGGGAATACCTGATAATCGAATACGACGAGAGAACGAAGATATACGTCCCTGCAACCAGGATTGAGCTGGTGCAAAAATATATCGGGAGTTCAGACCACAGACCCAGGCTCGACAAGATTGGGTCGAAGTATTGGGAAATCAGAAAAAAGCGGGCAGAAAACGCCGCTGCCGATATAGCCAGCGATCTGCTGCACGTGCAGGCATTGCGGAATGCGAAAGAAGGTATTGTCTATCCGATGGACACTGACTGGCAAACTGAGTTCGAAGCGGAATTTATTTACGAAGAGACCCCTGACCAGATTCAAGTGATTCATGACATAAAAAAAGATATGGAATCAAAAAGACCTATGGACCGGCTCATCTGCGGCGATGTTGGATATGGAAAAACTGAGATTGCCATGCGGGGAGCCTTTAAGTCTGTGATGTTTGGGAAACAAGTGGCTGTTCTGGTGCCAACAACTATTCTTGCACAACAACACTATAGCACCTTTTCAGAACGGATGGCCGATTACCCGGTAAAAATTGATGTATTAAGCCGTTTTAAAACACGCAAGGAGCAAAAGGAAACCCTGGAGAAGACGTCCGCAGGTCTTGTCGATATCCTGATCGGCACCCACCGGCTTCTCCAGAAAGACGTCTATTTTAAAGACCTCGGTCTTGTCATTATCGACGAGGAACAGCGATTTGGCGTCGAACACAAGGAACGCCTCAAAAAATTCAGGCAGATGGTGGACGTCCTCACGTTAACCGCCACACCGATTCCCAGGACACTCCACATGTCACTTATGGGTATTAAAGATATCTCTTCACTGAACACACCGCCTATGGGTCGGCAAGCCATTCACACGCAAATTATCCGATACGACCCGGAACGTATACGCCATGCCATCAGACTTGAGCTTAATCGTGACGGTCAGGTATACTTCGTTCATAACCGGGTATACAATATCGAACGTGTTGCCAGAAATTTATCCGAGATTGTACCCGAAGCAAGGATCATGACGGTACACGGGCAAATGGACGAAAAACTCATGGAACACAGGATGCGCGCTTTTATTGATGGTCAGGCTGACATCCTGGTAGCTACGACGATTATTGAATCAGGACTCGACATTCCAAACGTCAATACGATATTTATAAATTGCGCCGATACGTTTGGTCTTGCGGATTTGCACCAGTTGCGCGGCAGGGTGGGTCGATACAAACATCGCGCCTATGCCTATATCATATTACCCAACGATCGCCCGGTCACTCCTGAGGCTGAAAAGCGTGTAAAGGCGATTGAGGAATTTGCAGAACTGGGCGCTGGATTTAAGATTGCCATGCGAGACCTGGAAATCCGGGGAGCAGGGAATATTCTGGGAACAGAGCAACATGGCCATATTGCAGCCGTAGGTTATGAAATGTACTGTAGATTATTGGAATTAGCGGTACGGAAAGCAAGGCACGAACCAGTAGAAGAGCCTTTAGATGTTTCCATTGATCTCAATCTCGAATCATTTATACCAAAAAGCTACATACCAGAAGATGCGCTGAAGATGGATATTTACCGCAGATTGAATCGGTCCACTACCTTTGAGGAGGTACAGAATATTGCCGGGGAAATGACAGACAGGTTTGGCGGCGTCCCTCACCCCGTAAAAAACCTGCTTTCAGAGAGCGAATTGAGGATTCTTGCTCAAAAGTCAAAAATTCGTTCTATGGTATGGGTAGACAATATCGTTATTATACAGGTGGCTGATTTAAAAAAAGCCGAAACAGGATTATCTAACCTGAAAAAACACATACGGGTTATTAATGAAAACACCTTGCATCTGAGACTGCCTAAAAAAGAAATGAAACCAGAGGATTTACTGGATTTTTTCAATAAATCATTTAAAATTTAGCTACTATTTCACTTTTATCTTTAACAGCAGAGGCTAAACATTGAAAATATTTATTAAGTATCATCTTTTATCAATATTCATTGTCATCATTGCCCATACCATTTCTTACGGGGCTGCGAGCAATTATAGCCAACAGTGCATAAACTCTATTAAGGCCATCGTGGATGACGAAATTATCACGCAGGAAGACGTCGTAAAACGCGCTGCCATAGCTATCAAAGAAGCCCAGGATCGTTACAGAGACAATGAGTTGATGGATAAAGTTGATCAAATATTAAAGGATACCCTGGAAGAAGTTATTAACAGGAAGGTACTGATTAAAGAGGCGACCAAGTTGTTCGGTACAAGCGAGGCAATGATGAAAGAGGTGGAAAAAGACCTGGATTCATTCGTAAAAGGCGCAGTTAAGAACGTGGGTTCTTTATCAAAATATTACGAAATTGCCGAAGCCCAGGGGATAAATCCTATCGAAAAGAAGAACGAACTCAAGGAAGATATCATGATAGATAAGATCATGAAGGAAAACGTCCATGACAAAGTGAAAGTCCAGCCGAAATTGCTGAGACGCTACTATTGCGAGAATATTGACGAATTCCGCCAGAAAAAAGAGGTAAAATTGCGGCATCTCATGGTCAAGTTTTCTGCTCATAACAATAACAAAGATGAAACGCTTTCGATGGCGCACAAGATCATGAAACGCATTGAAAAGGGTGAGGATTTTTCAACCCTGGCCAAACAACTTTCAGACGGACCCAATACCGAGAATGGGGGTCTCTGCACCTTTGAGGAGGTAAACGAATTACGGAAAGACCTTCGGGACGTGGTTTACAGTTTAAAGGACAACGAATGCAGTAAAATTGTCGAATCTCCCGTCGGATATCATATTTTTAAGGTAGAACTTATCAAACCCGAAAAGATACAGGAATTCGAAGAAGTGCAGGATGATATTTATAAAAAGCTGTATCGGGAAGAAACCGTGAGATTAAAAAAGCAATACATCAACACCCTGAAACAGCATGTCTTTATCAAGGTTATTAATTAGGTATTCGGCAACTATTTCAATGTAGTGCGAACTTCCGTTCGCTTGCATCCTATGCGAACTAAAGTTCGCACTACAACTGCAACTTTGAATTCCCTTAACGTTAAATTAGGTTGCCATCATTTTTCCTTATGCAATCAATCCGAACCTCTTGCAATCGGGCGCTCAGGGCTGGTAATCCATTCGCTCCACGAACCGGCATACAAGCATGCATATCCCAAGCCTGCATGAGACATGGCAAGAAGGTTGTGCGTTGCGGTAACACCAGAACCACAATAGAATACAGCATGTTCTGGAGGCACATTACCAAGCAACTTTTGAAAACGAGCTTTTAATTCATCACGCGAGAGAAAGAGTCCTTCTGAATTCAGATTATTTGCAAACGGGGCTGATAGAGCGCCGGGGATATGGCCCGCTACTGGATCAATCGTTTCATTCTCACCACGATACCGGTCAGCGCTGCGAGAGTCAAGCAAACGATAGCTTGGATCACGCAGGATTTTCTGGACACCTTCGGTACTGAACAGTAAATTATTCCGAATTCTTGGTGTAAAATTTCCTGGTTTTCCGGTCTCCACCTTATTTGTCACTGGAAAACCATTGTTTCGCCACTGCGGCCACCCTCCGTTCAGTACAGCTACGGCATCATGACCCATCCATCGTAGCAGCCACCATAGTCGAGAAGCGGCCATTGCACCACCCTTATCGTCATAGGTCACAACTTGCACATCAGCATCTATTCCCCAGCCTGACAGGGTCTTGACAAATGTTTCCTGCTCTGGCAATGGATGGCGACCCGTCTTACCAGGAATGATTTGGCCGGATAGGTCTTTATTTAAATGGGCATAAACCGCACCTGGAATATGTGACTGATGGTAATCTTTAAGGCAACGACCTGCATCCTCCAGCGAAAAACGGCAATCAACAATCACCCATTTCGGATTGCCAATTTGATTAAACAGTTCTGAAGCAGACATAAGTGTCGTATAAGACATAAAAAGACCTCATTTAAAGTCGCTATGCTTAAGTAGTCAAGAAGAATCAAAAGATACTAATTTACTTACTGTCCGGTATTTTTATTGTGATATGTAATAAATACAAACTAAAATAGCCTAATATTTCACAAACAATGTGAAATATCAGGCTATTTTTCCAAACTCCCTCATATCTTTTCATCGCCTCCTTTGTTACGTAAATTTTTAAGGAAGTTTATATAATTAACAGTAGCGAGTAAAGACCAACGCACTTTATATATTTGTCTAATTTTGCTACGAGTGGCTTTATGTCGCTACTGATATTTTCAAAGAACCTCTGGAGTCGGGGGCGGTTGTTACTTCACTTTTACTACTCTAAAGGTGTTCTTGCCTCACTTCTTACACCCTCGGGGAACGTTTAACCCCAATAACTCTCCCCCAACTCCACTATAATTATACCACAGAAAGCATCTTTTGCAAATTTCAAGAAAAAATAAATCTGCAAATAGAGTATCTTTATTGACTGCATAAAATGCTTGTTTTTTTAGATAAAATAAGTATGCTTTGTATATTAAGAATTTTTGCCGTAAATGTTTCATGGAATAATATAAAGGAGTTGCGAAATGAGAAAGTTTTCGATATTGTTTGCTTTGAATGTAACTGTATTAACAATAGTTTCCATACACAGCACATATGCCGGGAAGCCAGCCGAAGCGCCAAAGGCGGATGTATATATGAAAGCCAAGCAAGAAGTCCCCCCCCCTGATACATCTTCCCTTTCCGGCAAAATTGCCGAGACGATGAATAGCGGCGGTTATACGTACCTCTGCATCGAAAAGGATGGTAAAAAGACCTGGGTGGCGATACCGGAAACGAAGGTGTCCGTTGGGGAAAACATATCTTTACCGCCAGGTTATGAAATGGTCAATTTCACCAGCAAAACACTTAATCGGACGTTTGACAAAATCATCTTCACAACAGGTCCCACCTCAGCGCACGCACCACATGGGGCATCTGACAAAATGAGTGCCCACGGCGGTTCAATGGGCAGTAAGAGCGCAGAAACCACAACTAGTGAGAACATAAAGGTGGAAAAGGCAACCAGCCCGAATGCTTACACAGTGGCAGAGATTTTTGCGAAAAAATCTGAACTTGACAAGAAAAGTGTTGTTGTCAACGGTAAGGTTGTGAAGGTATCTGCCGGCATCATGGGAAAGAACTGGCTGCATATACAGGACGGAAGCGGAAATGCAAAGGATGGCAATAATGACCTGGTCGTTACCACTCAGGATATTCCTAAAGTAGGCGATATTGTAACAGCAAACGGAACTTTATATAAAGATAAAGACTTTGGGAGTGGTTATAAGTACGATGTAATTATTGAAGAAGCCACTATTAAAAAATAAGGGCTTACTGTGTTTTTCTAATGCCGTGGTCTATGAGGCATATATTTACTGTTACTGCTTACGGGTTAATGGAGTATAGTATGTTCGCAGGTAATTAATGATTTGCCTCGCCGAATCCTCCGAAATCGGCGCTCCATATATATCTATCATCTTGTTAACCACGGACTCCCACGTAGCGGCTGGAAGCGGAGTCTGCATGGTAATGTACGTGGTGCTGTGACAAAACCTGCAGAATATCTGGATAATCTCACGGCCCTCGCCCTGAGCAAGTTCTGGAGTATAAAGGGGATATGCCCCCACGCTGTATACACCATCGATCGACTGTTGAACCGGACTAGATTGGCGAATATTCCCCAGTGTACCCTGACTGTACTGTCCACTACGGATCAAACCGGGAATCTCACTTTCAGCTGAAAGAGTCCCGCTCAATATAACCATAAGAAGTCCTATTATAATGCAGCTCTTCTTTTTCATCTCATCCCCCCGCCTAAAGCAAAAATTCAGCATTCATAATTTAAAATTTGAAACCACCATCTATACTACTTCGCTGCACCCACAAACACTTCCTGTCGCTCAATCTTGTTCCACAGATAGCCACCGGGGTTCCAGACCCCTTCGTCTGGCTGCGTATTACCTTTCTCATCGGTTGCCCGCACGACAAGCACGTATTTGCCCGTACGCTTAGGAATCCATGCAGTCTCCCAGGTGCGGAATGAATACGGGCCGTAATCTTCCCCAAGTTCGGCCTTTGTCCAAAACTTGCCACCGTCCCACGAGAACTCCACCTTGACCACACGCCCATAGCCACTAAATGCGATACCCCGCACGGTTACCGGCATCTCTTCCGGGATTTTACTCGATCCATCAGGAGTAATGATAAATGACCGCACGGGCATTGTCCCAATCGGTATCATTTCGACATTACCTTCATGAACGTCTTTTGGGGTGGTATTACCCCGAAGTGTATTGGGAATGCAATACGCCTTCGCCATCCAGTAATTAGTGTCAGGTTCAGTCAATACCCGTATCCAGGTTAGCGCCTTAGTCCAGTACGTCGCAAACTTACCCGGGACTACCAGTCGTACCGGAAATCCGTTAAGCATAGGCAGTGGCTCCCCATTCATCTCATAAGCCACGATGGTTTCATCTATGACAGGGTCACTAAGACCCAAAGATTTTAAGTAACTATGCGAACCCTTGCCCTCCGGTCCTCTGCCCCTGTCCAACCCCTCAAATTGTACCTGAGAAGAACCTGTCCTGACCCCGGCAGCATTCAATAAATCTTTAAGACGCACTCCCGTAAAAAGGGCGTTACCCATAGCACCATTCCCCCATTGCCCACCGGGCACCCTCGGCTGGAATCGGCTGCGGCTATTGCCAGCGCACTGGTTAACAGCCACAATGGAGACAGGCTTGAACTGGTTCATCAGGTCTGACATGGACAAGGCCAAAGATTTTTCAACATTTCCCTCTACAAGAAGACGCCAATCCGACAGACTCACGGCATTCGGAATTTCGTCGAGATGCCACCGCACGTAAAAGGCCGCATTTGGTGTGAAAGGGGCGAGGAAGTAATTTCTGGGCGTTTCAAGCTGGGCAGGTCGGTCAGTAAGCTGGATCAAGGGAAGTTTTTGCGGATAGGCTACGAATGAGCCTACCGAGTTCCAATAAGGATTTGCATCGGGCCCGGTAAAGCTGGGTAATGACTCAATAGCCTGCCCGGATACCTGCGTAGAAGCAAGGGTCAACTTGTTTAGACCCAGCAAGACTGCTCCTCCCCCGATCATCTTCAGCAGGAGTCTTCGAGACATTAACCCTGATTTCTTTTCTAACATCACCTCACCGCCTGTTTCACGGAGCAATGTAAAGGTAATTCATGAATTACCTTTACATACTAACACTAAGCATTTTCACTAATGTTTTCAGAAAACTAAACGGTTACGAGTTTTTTTACCCGTTTTACTCGTGTTTACTTGTGGTTTGAGTTGATTCCAATTTCTGGGAAATAGCGAATTCAGATTCGGCTTCAACGTGCATACCCTTCTCCTGGTAAAGTAATCCCAGATTTTTATGGGCGCCAATGTCATCCGCATTTATATCCAAAACTTTTTTATAGACTTCAATCGCTTCATCGTGTTTACCAAGCTTTTGGTAGACAAGCCCAAGATTGTAACAGGCGTTTACGAGGTTTGGGTCTATTTCCACTGCCTTTTCCCATTGTGGAATGGCTGTGGTGTACATGTTTTTCTTTGCATAAGCATTGCCTAATTTATAATATATCTCCGCATCGTTGGGATAAACCTCTGTAATCTTTTCCCACGTTTGTATGGCCTTGTCTGTTAAACCTTTTGCATGATATGCATCAGCGAGGCTGGTAAGAGCATCATAATCATTCGGGCTGATTTCAACAACTTCGGTCCACATAGAAATGGCCCTGTCAAGCTTGCCCTGATTATAAAATGCCACTCCCAGATTAAAGTATGCATCAGTATTTTTCGGATTTAGCTCGATAGTCTTCTTCCATGCGGAAATGGAACTGTCATGCTTACCCTGAGCCGCAAGGAGTTCACCGTAATTATAATATGCATCCGAATATGTAGGTTTGACGTCAATGGCCTTTTTGTATTCAGATAACGCCTCCTCCATCATATCCTTTTCCGTATAAACCTCACCTAGGGTAAAGTGTGCCTCCGCAATTTTCGGGTTAAGCTTTAGCGCCTGCCCTAGTGAAATTACGGCATCTTCAGTATTGCCCTCTTCGCTGTAAAGTAATCCAAGATTGTAGTGCGCCTCTGCAAAATCAGTCTCCAGTTCCAGTGCTTTTTTAAAGGCATCTGCAGCTTCCCTGAGATCACCCTTTGCATAGAGTGCAATTCCGAGATTATTAAAGGCCTCAGGATAATTTTTATCCAGCTGAATGGCTGCTTTATGTTCGGTGACAGACTTTCCCAAAAACCCTTGCTCGTAATACAATGCGCCAAGATAATTGTGTGCCTCCGCATCCTTAGGATCTAACTCAATTGTTTGTTTGAACTCATTGACGGCCTTGTCAAATGCCTTTTTTTTATAATAAGCCATTCCCAGGATAAAATGAGTGTCAGCTGAATTCGTATCAAGTTTGTTCGCCTTTTTTAATGAAGTAATGCACTCATCCTGCATATCTTTTTCATAATAGAGAAGTCCCAGATTATAGTGTGTGTAAGACACTGATGGATTGAGCTCAAGGCTTTCCTTAAAAGCGGAGAGTGATTCCGTAAAAGCATTTTTCTTTTTGTAAGCTAAACCGAGGTCATTGTAAACATCCGCCTTTTCCGCGGTTTGGTTTGCCTTGTAATAAGATACGGCAGCAAGCAACTCAGTAACGGCATCATCATACTTGTCATTCTCATAATAGGCCTTTCCCAGATAGTGGCGCAGATCCCCATCCTCTTTTATTCCTTCAGACGCCAGTTTCAATTCCTCCAGGGCCTCTTCCATCATCCCTTTTTTGAAGTAAGAAATACCCTGTGTCTTGTGCTGCGCCGGTGTGGTTGCGCCCGTGATCTTATCGGTAATCGAATCCAGATATCCCCTTTTTGGCTTCTTTTCTGCCTTTGCATAGTAAGGAGATCGGCACGCTGTTGGCAAAGTAATCAGTAGTAAAAGAATCCAAACCTGTTTTTTTATGTTCACGTTTAGGAGTTTCAAAATTGGATATGGTTGAATGTGGGTTATTGAGATTTTAAAACAAAACTAAAAATAGAATATTATCTGCGTCCTCAACTATTGTGAATTCAATCTATCAAAGTAGTAGCCTATTGTCAAATAGTTATTGAATGTGGTTAGGGTGTTATAGTAAAATTTGTTTTGCAATATACAATTTAGGATATAGAGCAGGAAAAATTCTCATGACAAATAACATAATTATTTTTGATACCACCCTTCGTGACGGGGAGCAGTCGCCGGGTGCCAGCCTGGATATTAATGAAAAAGTAAGCATCGCCAGGCAGTTGGCTTTGCTAAATGTGGATGTTATCGAGGCGGGGTTCCCAGTATCATCGCCAGGCGACTTTGAATCGGTCAGCAGAATTGCCCGTGAAGTAAGGGGTGTTTCTGTGGCAGGGCTTGCCCGCGCCGTCGAGAAGGACATTGACAGCGCTGCCAGGGCGCTTGAAAAGGCCGAAAAACCCAGAATCCACGTCTTTCTGGCCACCTCGGAGATTCACCGTAAATACAAGCTCCTCAAGGCAAAGGAGGAGATTATCAATTTGGCCGTAAAGGGGGTCAAGCATGCCTTAAAGTATGTGGATGACGTTGAGTTTTCACCGGAGGACGCCTCGCGGACGGAGTTGGATTTTCTCATCCAGGTTGTAGAGGCCGTTATCGACGCTGGTGCAAAGACCGTTAACATTCCCGATACAGTGGGCTATGCCGTGCCTGACCATTATGCCTCCATTATTCGCGGATTAAAAGAAAACGTGAAAAATATCGAGAAGGCTGTTATCAGCGTTCACTGCCATAATGACCTTGGACTTGCCGTGGCAAATTCACTTGCTGCCGTAAAGGCCGGCGCACAGCAGGTAGAATGCACCATAAATGGAATTGGAGAACGGGCAGGGAATGCAGCATTAGAAGAGATCGTTATGGCACTTAAGACACGAAGGGACTTTTACCATTGTTCCACCCGTATTGTTACAAAAGAATTGATTGCCAGCAGCAGACTGGTAAGCACCCTGTCAGGACTGCGGGTACAGAGGAACAAGGCCATTGTCGGCGAGAACGCATTTGCACATCAATCCGGCGTGCATCAGGACGGGGTGCTCAAAGAACGTACGACCTACGAGATTATGAAACCAGAAGACGTTGGATTGCAAAAAACCAGAATTGTACTCGGTAAGTTATCAGGGCGACATGCCTTCAAAGAACGGATTAAGGAATTGGGATATGAATTGTCTGAAGAAGAATTTGAACGTGCTTTTGAAGAATTCAAGCATATTGCCGATAAAAAGAAAGAGGTCTTTGATGAAGATATCGAAGCCATCGTAGGGGTAGAAAAGATGGACGTTCCCAATATCTTCCATTTGGAGAGCCTCAGTATCAGTTGCGGACCTGATACAGTGCCTACCGCGGGGGTAAGACTCAAGTTGCAAGACGGTCGTGTGGTAAATAATGCCACGATTGGTGACGGCCCTATCGACGCCCTTTTTAAAGCAATTGATCTTTCAACGGGAATTTCCGGAAAATTGCAGGACTATAACATTCGCGCTGTTACCGGCGGGAAAGACGCCATGGGCGAGGTTTCCGTGAATGTCGAAGTGAATGGCAAAACTGTCAGGGGCCGTGCCGTGAGCACAGACATTATTGAAGCAAGCGCAAAGGCTTATTTGAATGCCATCAATAAAGTAACTGCAAAATAACGTCAATCTTTCAGCCACGAATTGGCACAAATCAACACGTCAGAAAAAGAAATATTCTATGATCTGTATACCCATCATTGCAAATAACCTCGTAGATGCCCTTCACGATATGACAGAGGCATCAAAGGTCGCGGATATAGTCGAATTGCGCATAGATTATATAAAGGACGTCGACCTGAAACGTTTACTGGAAAAGCGCACAAAGCCTGTGATTGTTACCAACAGACCCATTCGCGAAGGAGGCAAATTTGACGGCAGCGAAGAAGAGAGAATTGCACTCTTAAAACTTGCCGTACGGTTACAGGCCGATTATGTTGATGTCGAACACGACAGCATTCAACACATACGTAGGGACACGGTGCACCGTGTCCCTACAAAAATCATTGTCTCCTACCACAATTTCCGTGAAACACCACGGGACTTAACCGATATTTACAAAAGACTCAGCCAGAGCGGCGCGGACATCGTCAAAATCGTTACTCACGCCACCGGCATTACAGACAACATCCGGATATATCAACTCCTCCAACAGTCCCAAATGCCTGTAATATCATTTTGTATGGGTGAACTGGGCATCATCAGCCGCATTTTATATAAAAGGTTCGGCAGCTATTTGACCTTTGCCTCTCTCCGTACAGGCAAAGAATCTGCCCCCGGTCAGATCAATATCCACGAGCTTTTAAATACCTATCAGATCCAAAAACAGGATAAGCACTCGGCAATCTACGGGTTGATCGGCAATCCAGTTTCCCACAGCATTAGCCCGATCATCCATAATACGCTTTTTAGGGAAATGAATTTTAACAGCATTTATGTTCCTTTTAAGGTGGATACTATTGGTGATTTTATGAGGGAGTTTAGAAAATTGGATATAAAAGGTTACAGCGTGACGATCCCCCATAAAGAAACGGTAATAAGCCATCTGGACGCTGTTGATCCTGTAGCAAAGAAGATCGGCGCTGTGAATACTATTGTAAATATGGATGGGCAATTAGTCGGTTATAATACCGACTGTGAGGCGGCTATTAAAGCATTGGAAGGCATCGATCAAGTATCTGCAAAATTTTTGGGTGAAACGTATTTAAAAGGAAAGAAGGTCACCCTTGTAGGCGCTGGAGGTGCTGCCCGTGCAATTGCCTTTGGATTAAAGGAACGTCAGGCGCAGATAACGATTATTAATAGAAATTACGGACGGGCACAATCACTTGCCAGGGATGTTGGGTGTCTTGCCAGGAAATTCGATGATCCACTGGCGCTCGATACGGATATACTGATTAATGCCACACCTGTGGGTATGTATCCAAAAATCAACGAAACGCCAATCGACATGCATAAGTTGAAGCCCGACATGATCGTCTTCGACACTATTTATAATCCTATAGAAACAAAATTATTGTGCGATGCCAAGTCTCAGGGTTGCAGGATAGCAAGCGGATTGTCAATGTTTGTCCACCAGGCAGCAGCGCAATTTAAACTCTGGACAGGCAAGATGCCGTCTGTTGAAATAATAGAAGCAATTGCTTGTGAAAAGTTGGCAACGGAATAAATATTTAGCCACGAATTCACACGAATAAACACAAATGAAGAGGAAAAAGACAAAAACAAGTTATTCCGTCTAAGTCCCACTGGTTAACTATAAAGGAATGCTTCAAGTCCCCCTTAGAAAAGGGGGACTTCGTCGTGAGCTCAGTCGAACGATTCAGGGGGTTGTGTTTTTTCCTGGATTATTTCACAACCCCCTTGCCCCTTAGTTATTAAGGGGGAGTTTTAGGGAGAATTTTTAGAAAATAAATACTTGGAAATTTCTGAAAACATTGTGATTTTGTTTTCTTTTGTCTATATTCGCGCAAATTCATGCCCATTTGTGGCTAAATACGTGTTGTTATAATGGAGGGTGATTGAATCACTTTTATCTGTCTTGAATATCATCTTGATCGGTTTTCGCGGCACCGGTAAAACTACGATAGGTAAAATGCTCGCACAACGGCTTAGTAAGGAATTTGTTGACGCCGATGAGTATTTAGAGCAAAAGGAAGGGAAGACGGTCAAAGACATTTTTGCAGAAGGCGGTGAGAAGCTCTTTCGAGAGATTGAAACGGAGATCATCGCAGAATTGTGTCTTTCAGATAACAAAGTTGTTGCAACGGGGGCGGGGCAATCCTTCGGGAAGAAAATGTAAAAACGCTCAAAAAAAGCGGGATCATAATCCTTTTAGAAGCGGATACTGATACAATCTATAAACGAATCCATAGGAATACCACAACAGAACAGCGAAGACCCAGCCTTACAAATAGAAACGCATACGAGGAAATTGAGTATCTGTTGGAATACCGAAGACCGCTTTACGACAGAACGGCGGATTTTGTAATAAACACAACCAGCATGTCTACAATTGATGCTGCAAATAAAATAATAACCTTCCTTCACAACCACGTAATGGATCTCAGAAAATAACAACAAGCATCACAATAACATTTTCTGCCACAAGCCACAAAAACCCTCAGATTCCCAGAGGTTTTTTTATTATACTTCTTTTCGTGTCTGGTGATTTCGTAGTCTGGTTATTATTAAGTGAATTATTGTCTTGAGTTGTTAATTTCCCGCACCATCTTAAAAATTAATTTTTCGTACGATTGAACGATCTTTTCCCGCTCTTTCTTTTCAAAAGATTTTAGGGGTTTGGTTTCTATTTCCTCACCAACTTCGTCGGCTTTCTTTATAAGCGACACGGAAGATCCCACAGCAACAGTAGATTTTGTTGGAATCACTGGTTTGGGTTGCTCTTTTTGAGGTAATTTGGCGGGAGATTTTTGTCCCGGTACGGATTTTTTTGAAGGTTGACCCTCGCTGTTCTTATTTTTACCTTCACTCATGTTTTTTTCTCCTATACTAAATTAAAATTAGAATACCTTATGTAGTGTCTTTTTATTTATAATGCCTGAGCAGGGGCAGGTTTGAAATCTGCCCCTACATGAAATTCCTTGATTCTGTCTATATGTATACAATTAATTATAATCAAAATCAATAATTTATTTATATTGGTTTGGATATCTTTGAGGTTGGCAGCTGAGATTAAAAAAAGATTGAGAATGCTTTATGCATAAATTATAATTGTTTACGCTGATAAAATCGAAACCAAATTAACCCTCTCTTCTTTTAATAAAAACGAAAAATATAAAAAGGATTATATAGGATGGAAGAAGTAAGCATCATTATCCCTGCTTATAATGAAAAAGAGGGAATAACACACGTAATTGAATCGCTGCGTTTATTAAAAGAAAAACACGGCCCACGATGGGAAATTATTGTTGTAGATGATGGTTCTACCGATAGTACGCCTGAAATGGTGAAAAATTTTGGGGATGTTGTCCTGATACAACACCCCTTAAATCGGGGTTACGGAGCCGCAATTAAAACAGGTGTCCGGCATGCTAAATATAACACCCTTGTCATTTCAGATGCGGATGGGACGTATCCTGTAAACGACATTCCAAAACTTATTGCGCAGTTGCCAAAGAGCGATATGGTCGTTGGTGCAAGACATACCAACAGTTCTAATATACCATTGTCCAGAAGACCGGCAAAATGGATGCTTAACAAACTGGCTAATTATTTGACCGGAATAAAGATTCCAGACCTGAACTCCGGGTTGCGGGTAATGAAAAAAGACATAATATTGAAATATCTTCATTTACTCCCCGATGGTTTTTCCTTCACAACGACGATTACACTCGCCATGCTTACAAATAATTATCTTGTTGAATTCATTCCTATAGAATATAAAATCCGCTCCGGAAAGTCAAAAATACGCCCTGTTCGGGATACGATGAACTTTATTCAGCTTATTATACGGACTGTTTTGTATTTTGATCCCCTAAAAATATTCCTGCCCATCAGTGCATTTTTCTTCGTCTCAAGCATAGCCGTCCTTGTACTCAGCTATTTATTCACGCCAAAGATTATGGACATTACCA
Organism: Candidatus Wunengus sp. YC64; assembly: GCA_052360825.1. Lineage (GTDB taxonomy): Bacteria > Planctomycetota > Brocadiia > Brocadiales > Brocadiaceae > Wunengus. The sequence goes on along the minus strand of DBJWYX010000011.1, from coordinate 1,975 downwards.
CCGTCATCCTTTTTATCTCCGGCGTTCAAATCCTGGCCATTGGCATGATTGCCGACCTCATAGACAAAAGAAACCGATAATGAAAATCCTTCTGATTAATCCGCCTTCTGAAAACGAATTGCTCGGCAACAATCCCAGTATTATCGAAGAGGAGCGAGGCTATAACCCACCTCTTGGAATACTTTACATAGCCGGTTATCTGGAAAAACATACTAACTTCGGTGTTGAAGTAGTAGACACCCAGGCAGAGGAGATAAGTTATGATCGTTTGAAGGACGTGATTCGAGCGAAATTGCCTGACGTTGTGGGAATTACGGCCATGACCTTTACCATCATAGACGTCATAAAAGTTATTAATTTGATCAAATCTATTCGTCCGGAAATAAAGGTGGTGCTGGGAGGTCCTCACGTCCACATCTATCCTGAAGAAACGATAAATATCCCAGGGGTTGATTATCTTGTCTTAGGCGAAGGGGAAGTCACCTTTAAAGAACTGGCAGAAAATATTGATAACCCGGCACGATTAAGAAGTATTCCAGGATTGGTTTATAAAGAAAATGGCAGTGTTATTAACACAGGCGCACGGCCTCTCAACGAGAATTTGGACAGTTTGCCCTTTCCCGCCCGCCATTTGACACCTGTTCAGAAATACAGCTCACTCATGGCAAGGAGAAGCCCTATCACTACCATGTTTACAAGCCGTGGCTGTCCGTACCGATGCACCTTTTGTGACAGACCCCATCTTGGCAAAAATTTTCGTGCACGGTCGGCAATGAACGTGGTGGACGAAATGGAGCAATGCGTAAAACTGGGCATAAACGAATTCCTGATCTACGATGATACCTTCACGATAGACAGACAGCGGGTAATCGATGTTTGTAATGAAATCAAAAGAAGAAAACTCAACATCGGATGGGATATTCGCGCACGGGTAAATAATATAGATAATGATTTGTTAAAAAAACTAAAGGAAGCAAATTGTGAACGTATTCATTATGGTGTGGAATCGGGTAATCCTGAAATCCTGAAGATATTAAATAAGGGCATCACGATTGAACGCGTACGAACCACCTTTCAACAAACAAAAGAGGCTGGTATATCCGTACTGGCGTATTTTATGATAGGATGCCCAAAAGAGACACGAAAAGAGATTATGGAAACGATTGCATTCGCAAAGGAATTAAAGCCGGATTTCGTGCATATCACGATATTCACGCCATTTCCTGCCACAGAAATATACAAAATGGGCATAAATGACGGCATTATAAAGGAAGATTTTTGGCGAGAATTTGCTAAAAACCCGGTGCCTGGATTCCAGCCAAAGTGCTGGGAAGAGAATTTTACTCGTAAAGAACTTCAGGAATTAATCGTGTATGCCTATAAGAGTTTTTACACCAGACCGAGTTATATTTTAAAGAGATTGACCCATATCCGGTCGATCGGTGAATTTAAACGGATGGCGCGGGCAGGCCTCAAGGTCTTCGGAATGAAATCATGAAAGGGGTTTTGGGTAAAGAGTATGCTGTCGCGCGTCAAATAAAACGATCTCATATTTACAGATTAAAACGCAGAACATTTGAGGTTTTAAAAAGCATAAAAACATTCCATCCGAAAAAGCCAGGGTCGATCCTGGATATTGGGACTGCCGAGGGTCTCATGCTGCGCAATGTAAAAGATACATTTCCTAAGACAACCTGTGTAGGCATTGAATACGCCAGGGATTTGATGGTTTGCTGTGAGAGCAAAACGATTCTTTTAATCCAGGGAGACGCCATGACATTGCCTATCAAAGACAATTCGTTTGATGTTGTTATTGCCACGGCAATTATTGAGCACGTCTCTGACCCAATCCGATTAGTCCGCGAGGCCTTTCGGGTGCTGCGGAGAAATGGCATATTTGTGGTAACGACTCCACATCCGTTCTGGGAAGGGATTGCTACGTATATTGGACATTTAAAAGAAGAAGAACATCACG
>DBJWYX010000010.1:2707-22443 GCA_052360825.1 Candidatus Wunengus sp. YC64 | reverse complement strand
CCCTTGCAAAGGCGCTGCTCCAGGATATAGACAAGTGGTATTCAATTTTAAAGAATGATCACTACGGATATATTACCGACAGATGGAGGGAATTTTGCGTCACTATCGGAGAGAAATTGACCCTTACCGACTGCGGAAAGGAATATACAGGGAAGGTCATCGATATATCCAACAACGGAGGCTTGATGATGAAGTTAGAAAATGGGGAAATAAAGATATTTCGCGGCGAACATGCCACGATCAAATATTAAGACGCCTTCAGAAAATCCGCCACCAACAACTCATATCAAAATTATTTTCACGGTTGAACCTGTTGCAGAAATAGAGTTCAAATCAGCTACTGCTTTTCTCGCAGGACTTTCTCGATTGCCATAATCTTAGCCTCGATCCTGCTCGTCCGCTTGGAAAGATCACTATAGACAAAGTACCCCAAAATAAGCAAAAGCGCCGTATAACCGACAATGATATACGTGGAAAATTGGCTTGCGGCGGCAGAGACAGGGACACGATTTATTTCCGGCGCTATTCTATTAATTGGTTGTATGGTCCTGGATACGGGAGTTGACGGTTCGACGGAACGCCCTGTCTCCTGAATCTCACTCTCGTTACGCTGGACTGATTTTGTCTTTTCTGGAGATGGTTTTTCATACAAACGTCCAATCACAACCCTGGGTTTAGGCGCTGCAGGGTTATCTGTTCTATTATTGGGTAGTGGTGTCGCCTTTGATACAAGCTGAGTCTCACCATTATCTCTTGGAAGTGGTATTTGTTTCGGCGTTGCCTGGATACTTGTTTGCTGTTCAGCCTTTTCGGCATTCTGACCTGCTGCATTCGCATCTTCAGACGATAATGATTTTTTATTTTCCTTTGTTATCTTCATCCAACGCAAGGGATCCTGTCCAAGCGCACTTTCCTTACCCATATTTCCTCCCAACAGATTTATAACTTATATTTTCAACACATTAATACTTTTTGCTATTTTCCTGCTGCACGACTTCCTTTGCAAGAGACATATAATCTTCAGAACCATGCGACCCGGGCGCATACGAAACAACCGGCTTACCATGGCTCGGTGATTCTGAAAGTTTTACATTCTTTCTGATAACGGTATCAAATACCTGATCCTTTGCAAAATGCTCCTTAACCTTTTCGATAACCTCCTTGCAAAGACGAGTACGACTGGTATACATACAAAAAATAATTCCCGTAATCTCCAAATTCTTATTCAATCGTTTCCGGACAACTTCATGCGTATCTAACAATTTACTTACCCCCTGCAACGCAAAAAATTCAGTCTGTAAGGGGATAAATATTTCACGCACCAATGTCAAGACGTTCAGGGTTAATAAACCAAGGGAGGGAGGGCAATCAATCAGGACATAATCATACCGATCGAGCATGTCTCCTAAATATTCCTTTAATACTGTCTCACGCCCCACCACACCCACCAGCTCAATTTCTGCCCCAGATAGGTCAATATTGGCGGGAATAATATCAAGACCCTGGATTTTGGTATTTAAAATTACTTCGCCTGGTTTGCAATCCCCAGTAATAATATTATATACGGAATATTTTAGGCTATGAATATCTACCCCAAGATGCACACTTAAATTGGCTTGTGGATCCATATCAATAACGAGCACCTTTTTCCCCAGCATCGCAAGACAGGCGCCCAGGTTTGCTGTCGTCGTGGTCTTGCCGACACCTCCTTTCTGGTTCAGTAATGCAATACTTCTCATAATGCACATCCTCCCATATTTGTTAAGGCAGGGCAGTAATCAACGTAAATTTAAAAATTTGTAGTACGGTAATGCACCTAAAAACAAATTAGTTAAAGTTTAGCATTTATAATAGAAATTTCAAGCTATAAATTTAACAAAACTGACTACTTACTTATATTGTGGCTTTTGAAAATTTCCTCAATAGCGTGATATTTTTTTGCCATTGTCGCTTCACTTTGCTTCAGGGTGTAAATGCGATTGAGAACTTTTGACATTAACTCAGTTGCTGAAATCACCTGCTCCCTTGCAATTTTCAAGATCGGCTTCGGCACAAGAGGTGTTTTTTTACTGCGTCCCACAGGATATGGGCATCAATATTAAATTGCGAAGCAATATCATATACACTGAACTTTGAACGTGGGGTATTGGAAATCGCCACGGAATGCGCGCCAACTACGGTATGTTCGTCAAGGAATATCGGCATTGAAAGGAGTGTCAGGCCGCCGGGGCATATATCCTCAAATGGTTTTTTATAATAAATAGCGCTCTTTGACAATTCCCTGCTATACGCCTGGCACAGGTCTTTTCGCTCGCTGACAAAACGGAGGATCTTACAATATGGGGAAGAATTAATCTCATTGACCACCTCGCTGTCCACATTATATACGACATCCTGGGTGTTCAAAAGGTTCATCAAGTAGATTTGAATAGGAGAAATAACTTCTCTCTCAATATCGATTTTTGAAAATTTGTCAATCAGTTCCATACGAGCCTGAACAGGTAAAATGTTTTAGAGCGCTAGCCTTGATGACATGACACTGTGGAAAACGTAATATATATACACGAAACAAGGTAAATTTTCAACAAAACTCGCACGATATTTTTGCCAATTGCAGCACCAGGGGGTTTCTGATACACTGTTCTTGAGCAGTAATAATCATTAATATCGGCATTTTTCTATCTGATTTTCATGAAAAAACTTCTGTCTAAAAAATTCCCTTTTTTTGTGGCAATACTTTTGGTTGCATTTATTTATCTTGTCCTTCTCGAACCAATTGCCAGATTCCTCATCGTTCCCGATACCCAAAAACCAAGCGAGGCTATAGTGGTACTGGGTGGAGGATTGGGCGTCCCGAGAGTTATCCATGCGGTAAAACTGTACGAAAAAGACCTTGCACCTATAATCATCCTTACCGGGCAGGAGATGGAATTCGACGGCAGAAAGTTTAGATTCAAGGATATCAAACTGACAGAACCACGATTCGCCGGGATGCTGGCAAAATTATACGGCATTCCTGAAGATAACCTCTATTTAGAAGAACGTTCACAGAATACCTATGAAGATGCAAAATACGCAAAAGAAGACTTGCTTAAAATGGGCATCCATTCAGCCATCATTGTAAGCGATCCCTTTCACATGCGGCGCGTCTCCATGATATTCAAAAAGGTTTTCAAAGACACCCCTGTCTCTTTGGCTTTTAGCCCTGCAGATGATGGTGAATTTTTATTAGGCGGCTTGTGGTCGCCGGGTGAAATCAGATATATCCTATCCGAATATGTGAAAATTGTTTATTATACTATTCGATATTAGCTTTGCTTTTCAGATTGAAAAACATTTAAACCTATTCTTTATGATAAAGGCGTCCATAATAATTCCTACTTACAACCGTGGGAAGTTACTCTGCAATACCCTTAGAAACCTTATAGGGCAGCTACCCACAGATGCAGAAATTGTTGTGGTAGACCAGAGCGATGAAGTTTGCAGCGAACTCATGGAAATCGCCAAAAACCCCAGCACACAGGTACACTATTACAAAACATTTGTAAAGGGGCTGCCGCACGCAAGGAATTACGGGCTAAAACGGGCAATTGGCGAAATTATCATCTTCTGTGATGACGACGTCATCCCCAACCATAATTTTATAGAAAATCATCTTCAGAACTATAAGGAAAAAGAGGTGGGCGGAGTTGGCGGACGCATTATACTCAAGGGAAATCAGTCTCACGATAATTCAAACCATAACAAGACAATAGGAAAAGTTCTATGGTGGGATGCATACCTTATCGACAACTTCGATGCAACCGAGAGGGCATATATTGACCATGTACAGGGCTGTAATATGTCATTCAGGAAAGAATCCCTCATAAAAGCCGGGGGATTCGATGAACGTTTCGGCGGAAGCGCACATCTTGAAGAGACCGACCTCTGCTTACGCATTCGCAGGGGTGGATATAAGATCGTTTTTGATCCAAAGGCAGAACTTATCCATTTAAAAGACACCAAGGGCGGCTGCCGCGCGGAGAATTACAAACAGTGGTTTTACTGGTACGGGCACAACAACATGCTTTTTTTCCTGAAAAATTTTAGCCGTTCCTTGCTGCCCGTGTTCATCGTTTCGGGTTTTATCCGTCTACTATTATCTGCCTGCAAGAGACGCAATCCCCTGATCGTAGTTTGGGGCATAAGCGGCTATAGGGCTGGGCTTGTAACGTATAAATCCAAACAGTTAGATAGGTCGTCTTCAGCGACTTTCTGCCCTTAGAACATTTTTTGTAGAGACAGGTTTGAAACCTGTCTCTACTGCGTCCTTTGTGGCTAGTTTGAATTTACTTAACTTTTAAATAGTTTGAATGAACGCCAAACCCGAAAGTTCAAAAAAAATCAGCCTGCTGATTACCAATGACTTCCCGCCAATTGTGAGCGGAATTTCAACGGTCTTTTATCAAATCTGGAAACGCCTTCCACCCGACAGGATTATGATATTAGCGCCAAAAGCGCCTGGATGCGATGAGTTCGACAAAAAAGAACCATTTCACATAATCCGAAAAAAGATACCTACCGGTGAATCTGGCAAGGACAAGCTTTTAAAGATGGTGTTAAATATTTTCTATACGCTCTATTACACAAGAAAGTATAATATCGGGAAATTACATTGTGGCCAAATTCTTTCTGTAGGTCCTGCTGGACTTGTCTGCAAAAAACTCTTTGGAGTAAAATACAATGTGTACGTCTATGGCTCAGAAACTCTTCGCTTCGGCAATTCTCGGATGATGTCGTGGCTCATGAAGAAGGTCATAGAAGAGGCAGAGGAACTTGTTCCGAACAGTGAATTTACCATGCACGAATATGAACGATGGGGTATTCCACAGGAAAAGATGGTCATGATAGTACCGGGCGTTGACACTGTATTTTTCCACCCAGAAGGGAAATCCCGGTATCTTGTTGAAAAATACAGTCTGCAGGATAAACAGGTTATTATGACGGTCGGACGGCTAGACGAACGCAAGGGACACGATATGGTTATTCGTGCCATGGCTCACGTTATAAAACAATTTCCTAACGTAGTATATATGATTGTGGGCAAAGGACGGGAAGAACAACGACTCAAAAATCTTGCTGATAATCTAAAACTTCATGACCTTGTTGTTTTTACCGGATTTGTGGCGGACGAATCGTTGCCCGACTATTATAATCTATGCGATGTCTTTGTACTTCCCAACCGCGAAACGGAATCACACGACCAGTTAAAGGGGGATTACGAAGGCTTTGGCGTAGTATTTCTCGAGGCCAGCGCATGCGGCAAGCCTGTAATCGCAGGCAAATCCGGGGGTAGTTGCGAAGCCGTAGTTGATGGCGTAACAGGTCTCATGGTTGACCCCAGGAGTGAAAGTGAGATTGCCCATACCATAGAGCGCATCCTGGCGGACAAAAATCTTGCCAATCATCTTGGAATGGCAGGCAGAAACAGGGCCGAGAAGGAATTCGACTGGCAGCACATCGCCAAAACCATGGAAGACATATTATGAACATTTCAGGTGTTTCACGGAAAAAGGCGTTTCTCGGCAATATCACAACTGCGGTGCGCAATAAGGCATGGGAATTGTGCCGGGATTCCGAAACCATCCTCGATGTATGCTGCGGAAATGGTCTGTTTTTCTTACACAGTAAAGAGAAAACACTTGGAAAAAGACTATTGGCAGGTATTGATACATCTATGGAACTGTTACAGGAGGCAAAAAAGATTTTCCAGGATAACTCCATCGAAGGAATCTCCTTGATCCGGGGGGATGCATTTCAACTGCCTTTTAAACCAGAGACCTTCGATCGGGTTGTTTGTGTTAATACGTTACTGAATCTGGCATCTCTCGATATAATCGAGACACTTCTTGTGGAGCTAATGCGGATATGCAAACCCACAGGAAGACTCCTCATAGAGATACGCAATCAATCCAATCCGTATATCCGTTTAAAGTATTGGATGCATTCAAGAAAACAAAACTTCCCGGTACGGGCTTATAAGATCGAGGATATCTCCAATATCATTGAACGCCATGAATTCCATTGCACAGGAATTTTGCCTATCGGCTGTCCCGTTGAGTTTATTGCAAAGGCATTTTTAATAGAGGCAGGAAGGATAAAACAGTCATGAAATTATTAACCCCATCGGCAGGCACGCCTGTCTCTTTTTCAGATATATTACAGGGATTCTTGTCTTCTTGCAGTCACTCTAATATAACCTTTGAATCGGTTATAAAGGTATATACAAATAAAAAGTATTGCTATTTTACCAATTCAGGGACGACCGCCTTTTATATCATCTTAAAGGCATTAAAAACTGTCTCAAAAAGAACAGAGGTCATCCTGCCTGCTTATACTGCCCCTTCCCTGATTCTGCCCATCAAAAAAGCAGGATTAAGACCTGTTTTGTGCGATATTTCTCTAAAAACCTTCAACATGGACACCCAATCTCTTGAGAAATACATAAATGGAAATACCCTCTGTATCGTTCCCGTACACATGTTTGGGTTACCGATGAACATGGAGGACGTTCTGCAGACAGCACAACAACATTCACTATTTGTTGTGGAGGATGCAGCATCTTCACTGGGCAGTACGATTGACAATCGCCCAACCGGCTCCTTTGGAGATATAGGTTTTTACAGCTTCAACCGGGGGAAGAACCTCTCTACCCTTTCAGGTGGTTGCATCGTTACTGACACGGAAGAAATTGCAGCAGCGATCAAAACAGAGTGCGCCTTATTGCCCGAACTGGGTTCCGTTTCAAAATTAAAAATCGCAATGAAATTAATTGCATTAGCCCTTGCCGTGCGTCCATTTTTTTATACGATATTCAACGACCTTATATCCAAATTAAAGTATACAACTTTGCATACTGACTTCGAGAGCTTCATTTATACAAAGTTCCAGGCAGGTGTCGGATGCGCCTTGTTCGAACAAGCCTCAAAGATTTTAAACAAGCGGTATGACCACGGCGTGTTCCTGCTTGACATGCTGGCAAAAACAAAAGGAATCAGGCTTCCTGTATTGCTTCCACAAACGGTTCCCATATTCAATCAATTCCCCGTTCTTTTTGACGATGAAAACGTCAAGGAAAATTGTTTTGAAAAAATTAACGGAAACGGTATCGAGAGCACAAAACTGTATCCCGACCCGATTCATCGGGTGTATGACTTGGGGTATGATCTGGGTAAAGACCCGTTCCCCAACGCCACCTACTTTTCAAGGCGTTTATTATTGATTCCCACACACCCGATGATGAATGTTGAGAAACTATCCTTAATTGTAAATATTATAAAAAACCGGCTCGGAGGCTGAAGGACATTTCGCCATTTTCGCATCTTTCGTGGACAAATTCCCATAATATATAGATGATACCCAGAAGAAATCTTTTGCGAGCTATTAAAAAGGCTATCAGTCAGCCCCGATACGCCATGAAGGCATTCGGACAGCGGGCAAAGTCGTTCCTGAATTATCACCTGAAGGATGGTTTCAGTTCGTACCCGGAAACCATTTCATTATTCCTTACGTACCGATGCAATTTACAGTGCTCCATGTGCGGACAATGGGGAGTTGCGGGTTCTTCTCGAGAATTGCCCCCAGAGACCTTAAAATCAGAACTTTCTATTGATGAATTAAAGTCCATCATTGATGAAGTAAAATTTTACGGACCGAATATCACCCTTTTTGGAGGTGAACCGCTCCTTTACAGGGATTGGGCTACATTGGTGCATTATATCAAAAAGGCTGGTCTCAGATGCAACATCATAACAAATGCAATGATGCTGGAAAAGTATGCCGAAGATGTCGTCGGTCTTGGCATTGATGAAATTATATTCTCACTGGATGGACCTCGTGAAATCCACGACACAATAAGGGGCGCAGAAGGTATCTTTGACAGGGCAACCACGGGACTAAAGGCTGTGAACGCATGGAAGGAAAAGAAAAACTGCCGCACCCCTCTTATCAATATATCAAGTACCATTTTTGAGACAAACTACCTGTATCTGGACAAAATCGTTGATGTTGCAGAAGACCTTTTGGCAAGTTCAATAACCTTTCATCACCTGATCTTCCTCAACCATCAAACGTATACGCACCACAACGAAATCTTTACTCGTCAGTTCAATATCAGCTGTCTGGACTGGCGCGGGTTTGTTCGGGAAACACTGCCTGATATTGATGTAGAAAAATTACTCAATAGTATCAACAACCTTAAAAAAAGAACCAGCCGGACACGTATCCATTTTTATCCCAACCTGACAGATGCGGAGATTCGCCACTACTACACAGATTTCAATTTCAAGCCTTCCAGTTACAAGCATCGCTGCATAAGCCCCTGGATGGTGGCATACATCTTTCCTGACGGGACGGTGAGACCCTGCCAATCCTTAAATTACGTTGCCGGAAATGTCAAAGAGAACTCATTCAGAAATATCTGGAATAATCAAAAATATTTGAGATTCAGAAGCGTTACCAAGAAAAACAAGCTGTATCCCGTTTGTTACCGATGCACGGAGTTATATCGGTTCTGAGATTGTGACGGGTGACGGGTGAAACGACACACGCCACATGGTCAATGTGTTTTTCCAGATCGTGGACTTTGGCTTGTTTGTCAATGTTTTGCAAGTAATCCGAGTCTTTGATGATGACAAAGATACACCCTCAAACTTTTCCCTTCGGATATAATTTGTCAATTTGCAACCCTTAGACCTCGCGGTGTGATTAATCTACAAGCATTTCTTTAATTACATCTTTCACCTTTTGAATTACAATTTTGTCTATCTTGCCAAGTCTTTTAACCAACCTTCTTTTGTCGACAGTTCTTATCTGGTCGAGTACAATCCAGCCGTTTTTACCCTGAAATTTTACGTTTATCCTTGTTGGGTATTCATGGGATCTTGTTGTCATCGGAGCAATAATAACAGTATTTATGTTCTCATTCATTTCATCAGGAGAAACAACAAGACACGGTCTGGTCTTTTGTATCTCATGTCCTATTGTGGGGTCAAGATTAATAAGAAAAACTTCATACTGCATTTTACCATTCCCAATCTTTCATTTCTCTATCCAATGATTCATCCGTAAACAGAGCGTCTTCGTCTCTTTTTCTCATGGAACCAAAAGCCTCTTTCCACCCCTTTCTCGGTTTTTTCTCAACAGGCTTTATGATAAGTTTGTCATCCCGCACTTCAATCTCCGCCTCTTTATCGAACTGACACTGTTTTAATATTGCTTTGGGGATTCTTATCCCCTTTGAATTGCCAATGGATATAATGCTTAACTTCATAGCTGTACCTCATAATTAAGTCTGAGAGTTTTAGAATGTTTTGAAATCGCAAAGTAATTATAATGTAATTACATGTGCATATCAATTTGTTTTTGAACACAGGAGGGCAGTGTCTGATAATATTACGTGGAGCTTATTTCTATTTTTCCCTTTCACAGTCGCAATCTCCTCGGGGTGAGATCGTAGAGTTTGTAAACCATTTGGTCAATCTGTCTTTCCACATCGCGGACTTTGGCTTGCATATCAATGTTTTGCAAGTAATCCGAGTCTTTTGTAATGGCCCTGTCCTCACGGAAGTGGGGAAAAGATGTGTCCTTGAATTTTTTCCTTTCAGATATAATTTGTCAATTTGAAAGATTCGCCCCCTCACTCCATGGCTGGGTTGATTTGTTGCTTTTGATTATTTTATAGTAACTGATGCTACCGTAATGCGACACTTTCCATTCTCTTCTTGAATTTGTGCATTGAGTATTTGTTTATTTATATCCGGATATAATTCAAGTTTTCTTTTTATCAATAAATGAAGGTCTTCTTCCACTCCTTTTAACATATCTTCTTCATGGGTAGGATTGAGTCTTTTCCATTCCTCCAGATATTTCTTTATTGTCTTTTCTCGTTTCTGTTCGTTTAAGCTTGCTATATTCCATGCGGAAACAGCGCTATTTAATAGTTGTTGCTTATGCTCCATATCTTCACCCAGCATGAGATATTCCCTTGCAAAATTTGCTACCATTACAGAAATCTTTTCTTTATTTTCTTGCTTCATTTTTTCCCCTATGTTTAAAGCCACTTGTTATCTGTTCCTTTTAATTCTTTGATCCTAAAGTATGTACAAATTTTTGTGCTTCTCTTTCATTTTATCCCAGAAACCATGACTCCAATCCATAACAACGACTCCATTCCAATCTTTCGGCAGAGCTTTCAACACTGCATCAACCATTTTTCCACCACACCCCTTAATGGCAGAGGTGATTTCATAAAACTGTATATCTTTGTAAGCAATATCAATAATCAAATCTACCCCTATAGCAGTCGGATGGTTAGGTTTTGTAACAGGAATTTTGATTCGGCCTTCAGTTACTTCATTAGAAGCTTGTAGAAATTCTGGTGACACTCTTATGAAATGTATGAAATCTAGTTCTGCCAAGTTTTTTACAATATGCTTAACTACAGGATGAATTATTTTTACTTTTTTTGATACTGTGATTTTGACTTTAGTCCCCAACTCTTCAAATATTCTATCGCTTTTGCTTTTCATAGTAACCCTTGCTACTGCTATTCTCTATTGGTAGAGGACTTTTATCTTACTTTGAATTTGCGCTGAAAAGCCCACCACACATTTTCTTTTGGGTTAGTTTTTACTTCTGCACCAAATTCTTCATCCAGACTTACCCGTGACATGAGCACATCTACCACGATCTTATCAGCGTCATTAAAGTCCGTTCCGTATTTTTCATTAATTTCCTTAACAATGAGCGAGAGAGGTTCAATAAATTCACACTGCTTACCCATCGGATTTTCATCGCCAGGCTTGAATTTGCCGCCTTCTCCGTCTTTCAATTTTAAACCGTTTGAGATATATTGAATCCTGATCGAGTCCAAATCAACCTGCTGTGTAACTTCTTTCGGCAATTGCTTTTTATAAGGAAGTTTTCTCAGCAAAATACGTCCAAAAACGTTTAGCTTTTCCAGTTCAGCATCTGCAAAACAGACTTTACAATATTCTCCTTACTTTTCATTATGGGATGTTTAAATGTAACAAGGTATTCCCAATATTGAACGGTAGTTCTGACTTCAATATTAAGAGGTGTCTTTAAAGAAAAGTATATTTCTGATTTCATATCTTTCCTTCCACAATTGTAATCTCCTCTGGCGTGAGATCGTAAAGTTTGTAAACCATTTGGTCAAATTTTTTCCAAATTGTGGACTTTGGCTTGTTTATCAGGATTTCGCAAATAATCCTCGTCTTTCGTAATGGCAAAGATGCGCCTTGAACTTTTCTCTTCGGATATAATTTGTCAATTTGAAAGATTCAACCCCTTTTACTATTCAACCCCTTTTACTATTCCAGAACTCCCTCTTCTCTTAGCTAACCGACTAATTAAATGCAGTGGAATCTCACTGAAGCATACTGCACATTGTGTTGAAACATCTGGTGCTTGCCTTCTTGCAATTCCAAATGGCTTTGTTGCCTTCAAAATACGTGAAAACAATATGCTCATTATGTTCTCATACGCCGTTTTACCATCGGACGCACGGGTGGAAATGAACAACATAATCTGACATGTCATACCAATCTTGATCGTATGGACTCATGGAATACCTTTAAGGCCAAATATTTTAATAGTTTTACATAAAAAAACGATAGTTATATTTACGCCTGACTAATTCAGGCACCCGTTTTACTACATCAGCAAATAGCTTTGAATAGACCATCGTAACAGGTAATGATTTATACAGCGTATTGTTGTTCCAGTCCATTTTGCTCAATCCCAATATACCAGCACAAGTTTCATGCCAACCTCCTTCCCCAGCGAATCTTCTGAGCATCAGAGGTTTCGGTATGGCTTTTCCTTCCTTGAATACTGGTTTGTTTTCCTTGCTGACCCCATGAACAGAACCTTGGAGCCAGAGGAGGGCCTCATGATTATCTAATGGCAAATAGCTTCCCCGCCGGATTGGATAGAAGCTTGGATTTGGAAGGTTTGTTCCATTTGGCCCTTTAGGTTCAATAGGTTTTTTCATCTCGACACCACGCCAATGGTTATGTCTTATGACTTGAATTAACTCTAATTGCGTTTGATCTCCGAATGCGTCGTAGCAACCTTCAATTTCTTCCTTGGTAAAGTGCGTTGATTTATGCACAACAATTCTTTTAGGGATGCGCCCCATATGGCCATCCTGGTAAATTTTTAGACTTCTGGACATAACAGCTTGCATCTCTCCGTAACTCAGAAATGGATTGTTGTTTTCATCCTTGCAAAACTCCTTCGTATCATAGGCGATAAACTCAAATCCAGTGCCATCTGGATCAAATACTTGGCTACAGCAGGTTGTATATTCTGTCTCTGTTCCTAGTGTTGTTTTCATGGCATAACTGATGCCGATATAGGCTTCATCTTGCCCGAGAGTTTTCAGCTTCCATGGAACACCGCCCGCCTTAGCATACAAAGCAACACTTAACCCCCACATTACATTTGCTCGATCAACCTGTTCAAATGCCAGGTCGTTAATAATTTGGATAGGAATTCCTAAAGCGGCAGTATGAGCTTTTAAATAATCATGCAGGTCAAAATTTTCGAACCGAGACCCTTCAAAACAGCTCTCCCACCTTTTTGGGAGGTAAATGTAAAGAACTTGAAACTCAGATTTCAATCTTTTTAAATTTGAGACTGCTTCAAGAATCGCTTGAACCAGAATGTCGCGTCCCTTTGGACATGATATCTTTTGTTCTATTTCTGATGATATTTCATAGCTAAATGCATCTTCCTGAAGCATGATATCAAGGCCAAACATGCTTTTAAAGCCGGGATAATCAGGGTAATAGTCTTTTCCAATGCCTGTAGGCTTCTTGTTTTGTGAGAGCTCGTAAATAATGCTTTTTAGCTTTTCCGTCTCTCCAGATGGCGTAATGGTCGCTATTTTAATTTCACCCAAATAATCCTGGGACTTGCTAAAAGGGCCGAACTGTATCAGTCCGCGGAGGGGATGGATATCTTCTTTATTTTTACCGAAGAGCAAAACAGGTTCCGCAACTACTTCGTAACCTGGCAAAATATATGGCTTACCACTCATCGCATCACCTTCTTATAACTAAATGCCGTTATAGGGCTTGCGGTGAATCTGGCATTATGTTCACATGGCTCATTAAACGACATCAACTCTATTGTTTGTTTTTTCTCTCCAATTAACATTTGGCTCCAAGCGTCTAAAAGACCACTGGTTTGCGCGTTAAATCTATATCTTTTTCTATTGTCAGAAAAGTCTTTTGCTTTCTGCATCACAGCATCAATTTCAGCTTTTAGCTTGGAATCACTTTTAGACGCCTCCCATTTTTCATTCCTTATGTTGTAATCTATATGAATTGTTGGATTTATAAGAAGCCAGAGTTGATTGTTCTTGAATTCAAGGTTGAATTGAACGGCCTCACGCCATTTAGCCGTTGTTCCAGTTATGTCGCCCGCAATTCGGCCAGGGAATGTCTTTGATGATGTTGCTTCCAAGATTGGCTGGAAAAAAGGATCTTTGGGATTCTTTGAGTCTATAATTAAGTAAAATTCACTACGTCTTTTCTTGAATTGTAGAGGTCGAGTTCGAACCAATGCATAGCCAACCGCTTTTGTTAAGAAATCACTTACGAGGCTTTCCAGCCCTAAGTTTTTAATATCGTCCGCCAGTGCATACGTGCTTTCTTCAAATTTAACATCTTTGAAAAGCTTTTCCTTTTCAGACTGGCTTCCTAAATACAACACCCCTTTCCCCTTTTTAGTAACAATGACATCGGCTTTTGTTGATTTCACGCGCTCAATCAAGTCTCCATAGGTTGCTATTTGAGGACAATGGATTTGTAGACAATCTTGTGGAAATTCAAGTATAGGAAATGCGTTGGTTCTAATTACCGGAAATTCGGTCCCAGGCTCAAGGGTGGCGGTATTGCATGATGTTAATATATTCCTACGTATTTTCTTTTGATATTCTTCCGGTTTAGCGGGTATCTGTTTCCAAAGCTTATTCATCAGTTCATCGAAGTTGTCAACTTCGACAATCTCTGCCGTGATCCCTTTTGTTTTGGCATCTGTTATTAGGTCTTTCACGCTCTCGTGTAGGCGTGTAGCAGACGACGTAGTCCAAAAAAAACCTTTAGGAAAGGCATTTCCCAGGCAAATTGCATCACGGAAGCATTGCATAACGTTTTCATCTCTTCCGCTATAGCCGGAAACAATCAAGCCATAACGGGCGCACGCGCTCACAAATGCTTTTCGAAGCTGCTCATCATTACTTTTCAATTGTGAGGGCAGATTCTTTATGCTCCGATAGCGAAAATCGCCGTGGAGCTTGATGTAAAAAGGATAGCTCTCATTATTCAGTGCATCAAGCGCAGCATATGATCCTTCAAGATGATAAGTCTGTAACATGCCACCATTTATTTCGGCGTACGCTTTTTCAATAACCGCATCAAAATTTGTTGTGAAGACTATTTTTGTCTTTCCCATCGCTAATAAAGCAGCCAAAATTTTGTGACCAGAGTTAAGGGAAAGCTTTTCAGGTGCAAGTTGCTCTTCTATGTATCGTTGCTGTTGTTCTAAATTTCCTTGGAAGAATTTGTCGAAATAAAATTCGTATTCGTCTTTGGCCCATAAGACAGGAAATCTTTGTTGTGCATCTAAGTACGCCTGAATCTTATGTTTTATGGCTTCGTTGTTAAGATCGTAATGATCAACTTCCTTTCCCTCATGCAAACAGTAATAGCGCCGTTTTAAATCCCATATGATGTCCTCAGCGGAAGGCATGCCAGCAGAACGCGATGTTCCAGCACCCAGGAACCACATAATCTGTGGGGCATTTTGCATGACATGAATAATGAATTTATCTAATTGTATCACCGTTTCGCACAACCAATTTCAACCCGAAGGATATCAGGGCCAAGCCTTGAAAAATCATCTCCCGCCTGCCCTTGAAGCCTGCCCCTATATGTCTTAAGCAGGGGGTTATAATCAAGGGTCTTTAAACGGGAGAGGTTTCTTTTACCAGGACTTCAAACCTGTCTTTCAGGCTTTGATTTTTTTCGTTTGTTATGAACGATAAGTCGGTATTTATATTCTTTATAAGTCCCATGGATAAATATAAAACTTGTTCTCAGGTTTGCCGTTCAGGGCTGCTACCCTGTAATTATCTATGCCGTAATGCTTATTAAAATACTGTACTGCTGAAGGATTAAACTGTCCGAAGTTGAGCTTTGCTTCTACAGGAAATATATGATTTTTTATCTTAAGGATAAAGTCTATTTCCTTTCCATCCTTTGTCCGCCAATAAGAAACAGCATTATGTGTGTACTTCTTTGCAAGTTCGACAAAGATTGCTGTTTCAAACACATTGCCGATAATCTCTTTCTGCAGCCCTTTCAGCCAGAGCATCTGCATAAGCCCTGTATCATAAAAATATATCTTCGGCAGTTTGAAAAGCTCGGAGCGGATATTGCGGCTGAAGGGCCTGACAAGTTTGATTATATAGGTATTTTCCATTATAAAAATATATTTTTCTATAGTCTGCTTGGCTATTCTTGTTGTATTTGACAATTCCGTGATATTTATCTGCTGGCCACTTTGTGAGGCAAGGGTTTCAAGCAGTTTATTAAACTTGTCTATATCTTTAATGTCAGCAAGGTCCCGGATGTCTTTTTTTACATAGGTGTCTATAATTTGCTGTAAATATTTTTCTTTCCGTTCAGTTTCAGGGGTAAGGACAATCCTGGGGTAACCGCCAAACAAAACATATTCCCTGAACAGCCCCCTAAGCTCATCTATTTTCTTGGTCGTATACACCTTGCCTTCTTCAAATGGATATTTTTTAAAGAGCAGGAATTCCCTGAAAGAAAGATTGAAAATCTCAAAGTTAACTGTCCTGCCGACAAGGGAGTCTTTGAACTTTGTCTTTATGGCAAAACTTGACGAGCCTGAAACTATCAACTTTATGCCTTTTTGATGGTCTGCAATTAGTTTCAAAAAAGAGGATGGGTCTTTCAGATATTGGATTTCGTCTATGAATACAAAGACTTTCTCTCTTGAATCCGGATGTATTCCATCTTCACGAAGAAGCCTCAAAAAATCCTCAACCCCTGCGTCAAGTATTTTTACAAAGCGCGAATCTTCAAGGTCAATGAAATAGGTGATTCTTTTTTGTGATTTCAGTTGGTTTTCAAGATAGGAGAGGATAGAGGTTTTGCCGACCTGGCGCGCTCCATGCAAAACAATTATATCATTTGTATGCAGATATTTTTTGATTTCCTCTATTGCAGTTCTTTCAAAAATCGGTTCATTTATCATCATATATCATATGAGTTTACTTTATATCCAACTTAAAGTAAAGTGTGATTTAGTATCGGGACGAGGACTTACCACTACATTTCCTTCTCAAAATAGAGAGGATGCCAAGCTTTAAAAACCTCACCAATCCCGGGGGCAAAGATTGTTCCGCTTGCTATGAAATTTTATAGGCTTCTATCTTTTCATAGAGTACCTTCCGGCTGATTCCCAGGAGTTCTGCAGCCTTGGATTTATTACCCTCAGCAGATTTCAGGGCATCCATAATCATCTCGATTTCTAACTGCTTTTGTGCCTCATACAGAGTGCCAGTTGATTTATACTTTTGCAACGGCACAGTAGATTTATTACTTATTTCCTGCGGTAACATTTCTACACCAAGCATACTATCTTCCGGGGCAAGGGTGACAATCCTTTCGACAACATTCTTTAATTCCCGCACATTACCAGGCCATGAGTAATTTAGAAGCAATGTCAAAGCCTCAGGGGTAAATTCTTTTACACGTTTCCCGACATCCGCACAGCTTGACTCAAGAAAATGTGCAATCAGCAGGGGAATATCTTCCTTGCGTTCACACAAAGGTGGGAGGTGGATGGGCACCACATTCAACCGGTAAAACAGGTCTTCCCGAAATTCCCCACTGCCCATTGCAGTCTTCAAGTCTTTGTTGGTTGCTGCCAGGACACGCACATCAATCTTAATCACCTTTGTTCCTCCTACCCGCTGCAACTCCTTTTCCTGCAAGACACGCAGGAGTTTCGCCTGGGTATGAGGATGCATATCTCCTATTTCATCAAGAAAAATAGTCCCTTTGTTTGCCACTTCAAAGAGTCCCTGCTTGGTTTCTGTTGCCCCTGTAAACGCCCCTTTTTCATATCCAAACAGTTCACTTTCAAGGAGGTCTCGCGGAATAGCGGCACAGTTTAAAACCACAAAGGGTTGACCTGACCTCGAACTGTTGTAGTGAAGAGACTTGGCAATGAGTTCTTTTCCTGAACCGCTCTTTCCTGTTATAAGGACGCTATAGGGAGCGTTGCTAACCTTTTTCACCAGTTCTAATACCTCCCTGAGCTTTTCGCTTTTGCCAATGATGTTGGCGAACGAGGATTGTACTTTCTGCTGCTTCTTGAGGTTTTTGTTTTCGGATGCGATACGTTCATTTGCCCTCTTGAGATCGTCAAAGAGTTCGGCGCTGTAAATCAACAATGCCACCTGAGATGCTATACCGGTAAAAAGATCAAGGTCTGCCTTGGAAAATTCGTAATCCCTGCTCTTACTTTCAATCTGTAATATGCCTAAAGTTTTTTGGGGACATACAAGAGGCGCACACATGATAGAACGGGCTCCAATTATCTTTATACTCGTACTGACCCTGGAATCCATTTGTGTATCCATGATGAGCAACGACTTTCGTTCCCTGATGGCTTGCTGGGCAAGCGTTTGGCTCATGACATTCCCTTCTGCAGTCAACGTATGGTCTTTTGTGTGAATCGTTCGAATGGTCAATTGCGTTTCATCCGAATCTTGCAAAGCCACAAAACATCGTCCTGCATGGGGAAACATGGTAAAAACAATCTGAATAATTTCTTTCAGTAACGCATCGAGATCGAAGATATTTCCGATAGCACTGGTAATGTCGTGGAAGATTTTCAGTCTCTTTTGGAATGGCTCAAATGCACCTTTATCTGTTATTTCACGGCCAATCGTTTCGTCCACAGTTTCAATCGGCAACGGATCCTTGGTGGCCATGATAATCTGGGTATACTCGGTGGATGGAAATTCCGATGGATATGGTTGTCCGGACCCGGTGTCGTTAAAGATTAAGGTATATGGCCCGATACAGATTTTTTCGCCGTTGGTTAGTGGATGGGGAGAAGTAATCCGCTCACTATCCAGAAAAACTCCGTTCTGACTGCCCAGGTCTTCAATCAGATATCCACCAGCCGATTTGCATATCCTTGCATGGTGCCGCGAAACAATGAGGTCGTCAAATTTGATATCAGTAGTGGATGCACGACCTATGATGGTAACATCCTTTAAAGGGTAGCTTTTTTTTTGACCGGGGATGGTAACGTCGATTAGTTCAGCCATACGAACAAAGGTAATTGCACGATATCAAAGTGGAAGACCTCCCCTTCATGGGGTTGTCCAAAAAGGCCTCTGCTTATGCAATATGTAGGGGCAATTCATGAATTGCCCCTACAGGTTGTATGGAAAAATTGATTTTTGAAACTTTTTAGACAGCCCCAAAGGGAATGGTTATAAAATTTCACTTAATGCTGTACAATTACAAAAAAGACTGACTCTTTGAGGTGTTTTTACGAGCAAAGATTTTTAAAGTGTCAGCAATCGCATAATGTCATTTCGTGTGGCATAGATTACCAGGGTAATGATGAGGCCAAAACCGATATATTGAGCAATAGAGAGCGTCCTTTGACTTACGGGAGAACCCTTGATTCGTTCGATTGCCAAAAACAGTAAGTGACCACCATCCAGCACCGGAATAGGTAAGATATTTAAGAGTGCAAGCTGAAGACTCAGGATACCCAGGAAATACACCAGCTTACCGTAGCCCACCTTTGCTGATTCATACGAAGCCTGAGCAATGAGGATAAAGCCCCCGACATTCTTCGTCGAAAGCCTATTGGAAAAAAAGCCCTTTAAGGTGAGATACAGCCTCTGGACATTAATAATAGCCTTTTTTGTGCCTACGATGCACGAGCCGGACAAACCATATTGTTTGACTTCTGTCTTTTCCCTGAATTTTACACCAATACGGCCTGCAGCGCTCTTTTCATCCTTCTGTGGCTCGATAGTAGACACGAATCGCTCGTTGCCCCGCATCCACTCAATTACCATGGGTTTCCCCTGCCCCGCGATCACCATCTGCAGTAAGGTATTCCACTCTTTTATTTCCTTCTCGTCGAGAGAGATAATCCTATCGCCTGGCTTTAAACCAATTTTTTCTGCAGGAAATCCTTCGACAAGGGAATCAACCTTCAACCCATAAAAAGGTGTCAGACCGCCCAGAAATTCTTCTCTCGCCTTCCCATCCTTGAGTGGAATTTCAATCAAATTAACCGTATTATTTCTTTTAACCGTAACAATAGATGTCTCATCTTTCGCTTCAGCAACCAGTTTTCTGATGTCCGAAAAGCCCATCACGGGTATTGAATTAATTTCAAGAATCTCGTCGCCTTTCATTAAACCAGCGCCACTTGCAATGCTGTTGTTTTTCACACCGTCCAAAATGGCAGTGGCACAAGAGATACCAAGCATCTGTCGGGTAACTCTGGAAGGAGTCACTTTTAGTTCGACCTCTTTATTATCCCGCAAGACGGTAAGGGAAATCTCTTTTCCAGGGTTCACGACCTCCACCTCACGG
>DBJWYX010000010.1:0-2628 GCA_052360825.1 Candidatus Wunengus sp. YC64 | reverse complement strand
ATCAATTTCCAGACTTGTGGCCGGCATGATTCCAATGCGCTGGATACCATGCTCTTCGTCGTACTTCGGCATAACGGTTACGTCAAAAGTCTTATTGTCCCTCTCGACTTTGAGAGACACCCCTGCAGCAGGGTTACTGAGGGCAACAATCGTAAAGAGGTCTTCGAAGTCCAGGTCTTTGCTTCCATCAATCTCCACGATTTTATCGCCTCGTTGAATTCCGGCCTCCCATGCCGGCCAGCCAGGCATGACCTGACCTACCTCCGGGGTAATAAATGGAACTCCAATCTGAAAGGCTACAATAAATGCAATAAATGCCAGAACGGCATTTAATGCAACACCAGCCACAAAAACCGAGGCGCGCTGCCCGGCGCTCTTGGAGGAAAATTCCCACGATGCACCTGTCTTTTCCTCTTCAGGGCCTTCACCGGCCAGTTTGACGTAGCCTCCGAGCGGCACAATAGAAAGCCGGTACTCTGTCTCCCCCCACTTCTTTTTGAATATTGCGGGACCAAAACCCAGCGAAAAAGCCAGGACTCTAACTCCTATTTTTTTTGCTACCAGGAAATGCCCCAGTTCGTGAATAAAGATAAGTAGTCCTATACCTACGATTACCAGTATGATATTAGTCGAAACGTTTACATAAGGCATTTTTTAGTCTCCTGTCTTGCCCAGGCATCTGCCGATAAAATATCCTCCAGGCAAGGGTTTTTAATATAATGATGATTGTTTATTACCTTTTCTACGGAGGATGCAATCTCCGTAAATTTAATCTGACCATTCAGGAAGGCTTGCACTGCAACTTCATTGGCGGCATTAAGCGTCGCCCCCATCGTACCGCCTTCTCTGGCAGCTTGATAACCCAGCCTCAAAGCTGGAAATTTTTCCATATCTGGTTTCTTAAATGTGAGACTTCCTATACTTGACAAATTTAATGGTTGTACACTGAGAGACATTCTTTCCGGATATGTTAAGGCATACTGTATGGGCACCTTCATGTCCGGCATTCCCATCTGAGCAATAACTGACCCGTCGCAGAACTCCACCATTGAATGGATAATTGATTGAGGATGTATCACGACGTCTATTTGTTCGACATTCAGGTCAAACAGCCATCTCGCTTCAATAATCTCCAGCGCTTTATTCATCAGGGTGGCAGAATCTATGGTGATCTTTTGTCCCATCTGCCACGTGGGATGCTTGAGGGCCTGCGCGGGGCTTACATCGGGAAGCTTATCCGCAGGATAGTCATAAAAAGGACCGCCTGACGCCGTAATAATTACTCGCTTAATTTCACTTCGCTTACCCGACTGAAGAGACTGGAATATAGCGCTATGTTCACTGTCCACCGGCAAAATCTGATTTTTCTTTGCCAGCGACATCACGATATGCCCGGCCATAACCAGTGATTCCTTGTTGGCCAATGCAAGGGTCTTTCCTCGCTGCACTGTCGCTATGGCCGCCGGCAATCCAACAGCGCCAACTACTGCGGACACCACGACATCAACCTCTTCGTGTAAAACAATCTCTTCCAGACAATTGTTTCCGGTCAGGATTTTCAGTTGCTTATCGGGAAAACTGCTTTTTATTTTCCCGGCTAATTGACTATTATTTAGGGCGACATATCGCGGCTTGAACTCCTCGATCTGCTCTGATAGTAATTCCCATCTCGAATTCGAAGAAAGACCTATCACCCGAAATTTATCTTTTAAATTACGGGCAACCTCAAGTGTGTTTTTGCCGATAGAACCTGTAGAACCAAGGACAACTATATTTTTCATTTTGGCGACATTTGGGCGATTTCTTCCAAAAGTTCATCCACCATACGGTCTTCTGGTATCTTTCGCACTTTCTCACCCTTCTTGAAAAGGAATCCAAATCCCTTGCCACCTGCAATACCAATATCAACCTCACGGGCTTCACCAGGGCCGTTTACCACACACCCCATAATGGCAATCTGGAGATTTTTTTTATCACCCGGCAAACGCTGTCTCACCTGTTCCACAATATTCACCAAATCAATTTCACACCGGCCACACGTGGGACACGAAATGAGTTCCGCTCCAGCTCGTTTATGAAAACCCAACGCCTCCAGGATATCATATCCTGCCTTGATCTCCAATTCAGACGCACCCGTGTAAGAAACCCGCAGGGTATCACCTATGCCCTCGGAGAGCAGCCCCCCGATCCCAATAGCAGACTTGATCGTCGCCAGACTCGGAGGCCCTGCTGCTGTAACTCCCAAATGCAACGGATAATCACACTGCGTTGCTATTAAACGATAAGCGTCCAGTGTCGAAGGCACATCGGACGCCTTGAGTGAAAGCACAATATCTTTAAATCCCAGCGATTCGAAATGCTCGCAATACTGCAAGACAGTCTTTACCATCAGAGTGGTTAGTTTTTCATGTTCATCACCTTCACCACGCACGGAACCTGAATTCACACCGATACGAACAGGAATGCCTTTGTCTTTTGCGGCATTTACAACCTCTTCCAGCTTTTTCCTGTCCTTCATGTTTCCCGGATTGATTCTGATTTTATCAACGCCCTGTGCAATGGCTTCCAGGGCAAGGTGATGCCCAAAGTGTATGTCGGCAACCAGCGGGATTTTTATTTGCCTCTTAA
>DBJWYX010000009.1:0-23305 GCA_052360825.1 Candidatus Wunengus sp. YC64 | reverse complement strand
CTCGATAAAGGCGCTGTTGCGAAGAAGATTTGCCAGGATTCTTGTATTGCCTGTAAACAGTGCGAAAAAATATGTCCATACGATGCTATCCACGTGCAAAATAACCTTGCAGTAATTGATTATAATAAGTGTACCTCCTGTGGAAAATGCGTGGAGGTTTGTCCTAATCGGACAATAATCAATTTCGCCAGAGAGAGAAGCCTTTCCAGGCATACTTTAACCGTATAAATGCATCAGGATCGTTTTTACATACCGTATACTCCTACAATCCATGAAATATGGATTGATGGTAAGGAGGCTCACCATATCTTACACGTCAAACGCGCAAAACTGGGAAGTAAAATTACGCTTTTTGATGGTAAAGGGATTGAATACCTTGCAAACGTTACCGAAATCTTAGACGATAAATTAAAAGTATTTATTGAACAAACGAGAAAGGTTGATAGGGAGTCAAGCGTTGACATTGCTGTAGCTTTTTCCATCCCGAAAGGGAAGAATTCGGTATTTTTAATTCAAAAATGCGCCGAATTGGGTATAAAGACGTTAATTCCCCTCCACTGCGAACGAAGCATTGTCGATATTCGGCATAAATCCGCAGAAAAAACAGAAAAATGGAACAAGGTCGTGATTGAGGCATCGAAGCAGTGCAAAAGAAATTATTTGACCAAAATAGAAGATGTCCTGTCTTTCGACGGCTTAATGAAAACCGTTTGCGATTACGACCTCTCGCTCATTGCGTGTACAGATACTCATACTAAAACGCTTAAAAATGTATTGAGTGAACATCCATCTGCAAGGAAAATTATTTGTCTTGTTGGTCCTGAAGGTGGATTTACCCGCAGTGAAATTGAAATGGCAGAGAAGTCGGGTTGTATACCCGTCAGTGCAGGTCATTCAGTATTGAGGATTGAGACGGCTGTTGTTGCAATTTCTTCAATGTTACTCTATGCTTATTCTGATTAAAAATATTAACTCAAGTTAGTCCTACTAAGTCCCCCTTAATAAAGGGGGATTCAAGGGGCTATGTTTTTCTAGAATTCTTTACAACCCCCTTGCCCCCTTTTCTAAGGGGGATTTTATGCATGATATCGTCTGCAAACCAGCTTAAAAAATGAAAATTCCTCTGCGATCAAAATATGCGGTAATTATGGCGGGGGGGAGCGGGACACGTTTTTGGCCCTGGAGCCGCGAAGACACCCCAAAACAACTCCTCAGTATCGTCGGTCAGAAGAGTATGCTTCAACACACCATTGACCGGATAACTCCTTTATTTAAGCCTGAAAACATCCTTATCGTTACCAATATATCACATAAAGAAAAGATACAGAAACAGGTTCCACAAATCCCTCCGGCAAATATCATTGCCGAACCCGTGGGAAAGGATACAGCGCCGTGTATAGGTCTGGCCGCAACCATCATCCATAAAAAGGCTCCTGACTCCGTGATGATTGTTATGACAGCAGATCACGTGATTGAACCTGCAAGCCAGTTTGTGAAAATGGCTGAAACTGCTATGAATATTGTGGGCAGAAATAATTCATTACTCACGATGGGGATTAAACCCACAGAACCTTCCGTGAGTTACGGCTATATTCATCGTGGTAAACGTTTACTGGAAGAAAATGGTTTTAGCGTTTATGAAGTAGAATCATTCAAAGAAAAACCAGATAAGACGACAGCACAACGTTTTATTAATACCAGAGAATATTACTGGAATGGCGGGGTTTTTGTCTGGAAAACAGCTAAAATGCTGGAATGTCTCACGAAATATACGCCAAAATTAGCGCTGGGACTTCAAAGGATCGGCGCTGCATTGGGGACTGAGTTTGAATGGACTACCGTCGAAAAAGAATATCAAGCCTTTGAGAAGGTTTCTATTGATTATGCAGTTATGGAAAAGGCAAAGGACGTTGTTGTTATTGAAGTGGATTTTACCTGGGATGACGTTGGATCGTGGTTTGCCATCGAACGCTGGAGTAAAAAGGATAATTTAGGAAATACTGTCTTGGGTATGCATTATGGAATGGATACAAACTCTTGTATTATCGTGAACAATGAGCAACACCTGATAGCAACCATCGGAGTATCAGAGATGGTCATCGTTCATACAAAAGATGCGACACTTATATGTAACAAGCAAAAAGCTGAGCAGATAAAAAAATTGGTTGAAGAATTGAAACAGGCCGGTCATCAATCCTACCTTTAAATTAGATATAAAATTTGTTACCGCTTAACTTCTCTCTCCTCTATAAAACCATAAGCACACCATTTTTGTAATTTACCGATCTTTTATCCCTAAGCCATTCTGCCACTACATCGCCATTCGACTGTGATATACTATCTTGATACATGTAAAGATTATATTCATTTACAAATTTGGTATACGGTTCGCTTCGTAAAATTCAGTAAACTTATTTTAGAAAGTGAACCATGCAACGTCCCATTGTTTTTATTACCCTCTTGTTTATATGCGGCATATACCTGGGTTCTCTTACAGAGATTCCTATATATCTTACCTTAGTAATTTGTTTTTTTCTGTGGGTGATTTGTTTTGTATGTTTATATTTGTACCAATTCAAGCTGTTCATGTTTCCGTGCTTGCCTTTCTTCCTTATTACAGTTTCAATAGCATATTATGATTCTCGGACTGATTCCATCCCTGGCAATCATATTGAACACATCCTAACCACTCATAAATCCTTGCAACGCATTTCTGGAATAATTATAAATCCCCCTATTATATTGGACAAGAAGACATTGGATAGAAGATTACATCGATTGCAATCAGGGCTTATTTCAAGAAAATCCAATTACAAAATATCCTTTACAGTCCGTGCAGAAGAGATAGAAACTGCTTCGGGATGGGAAAATATGTCTGGCAGCATAAAGGTAAATTTATATCCTTCAAAACAGGACATTTCTGGCACAAATGACATTTTGGCTGTTTTGCATAAATTAATTTATGGGCAGCGGGTACAACTATTCGGGCATACATTCCTTCCAAAATCCCCCACGAATCCATGCGAATTTGATTACAAAAGCTACTTGCGAAGACAAATGCCGTCGGTTCGCTGTTTGATGACGGTTGTAGATACAAATAATATAAAAATCGGAGGGGCGTACCATAACAACTGGATGTATCGTTTCATATATGCCTTAAATAATATGTTAAACAACACTATTTACACGCATACGTTTAGTAACAGCGCCCCCTTGATCAGCAGTATGTTATTGGGAAACAGGGTTGATCTCTCAGACGAGACGATTGATAATTTTATGAAAACAGGCATTATCCATTTTATTGCTATTAGTGGTTTTAATGTAGGGATTGTAGTCTTTACTGTGCTTTTACCCTTACGCTTGTTCGGGATAAATCAAACATTATCAACATGCACCATCTTGCTTGTCGTTGTTCTCTATGCCTTTTTAACAGGATTGAACCCACCGGTGCTTCGTGCAAGCATAATGGTCTTTATTCTCTTTTGTGGTTTTCTTGTGCGCAGACAGTGGGATATTACCAGCGGTATTTTTGCGGCAATATTTTTTATCCTTGTCAGGAATCCCTCCGATATTTTCAATATCGGGTTTCAGCTATCGGTGCTGGCAACAATGGGAATTGTTTATGGGGCATCAAAGATTGAAGGCGTTTTATTCAAAACGGCTTTGTTTGTAGAATCGTTACAAGTAAAGGCCGAACGGGGGCGGCTCTTTTTCTTAAAAAAATATCTTCGCAAGTCCTTCTGTATTTCCCTTGCCGCATGGCTGGCCACATTTCCACTTACTGCCTATTATTTCCATCTCTTTACCCCCTTTATATTCATTACGAACATCATCGTATTTCCACTATTCTGGATCATCATTGTCAGCGGCATCGTATTATTAACACTGGGAACGGTATGCCCACAGTTGGCTGTGGTTGCTGCGTGGTTAGCATCTAATACAGATATCGTACTTGAATTGCTTGTTTCAAGACTGGCTTCTATACCATATTCATATTTTTATGTCATTGGACCATCAGATACGGGGATCACTGCGTACTATCTGTTTATATTATTGCTTTTGTATTACAGTTACTTGTCGCTTGATCTTTATCGGATTGTATTATTCGGTCTGATTAGCGCAAATATTCTGGTGTTTTCAGGTATATTCAAATTTCAAAACAAGCCCTTGCAGGTTACCTGCTTAGACGTGGGACACGGCTGCGCCATATTTATTCAATTCCCAAATGGGAAAAATATTTTATATGACGTGGGTTCATGGAAGAACTACGATGTAGGAAAATATATTGTTGCCCCATTTTTATGGGGTAAGAAGATTAAAAAGATTGACCTTGTAATACTCTCCCATGAGCACGAAGATCACTTGAATGGTTTGGTATCTCTTATTGAACGATTTTCTATAAAATCTGTTTTTTCACAACGTCACTTTTTTGTGTCTTACACAGGAAAAAATATACTCTCAATCCTTGATAATAAAGGCATCAGCGCCGCAGCCCTTTCTTATGGTGAAATCTTAAAGGGATTTGAACCGGCAGTGGTAAAGATATTGAATCCTCCTTCATTTGCTTCTGATATAACTGCAACGAATGATAATTCATGTGTTTTAAAAGTTGATTACTGTGGTTGCTCCATACTTCTCTGTGCCGACATTCAGGAAAAGGGGATAGAGTGGATATTGTTAAAACCTTCTGAAATCGGGTCAAATATAATTCAGATACCTCATCATGGTTCACATATAAATAACCTGGAAGCATTTGTTAGCGCCGTGCAGCCTACGTACGCCTTTATTAATTCAAGTGATGGTATTGTATCCAATAAGACTATCGATATTTTGCAGAGCTATAATGTTATAACCTTACAGCCACATAAGGAAGGGGCCGTAACATTTACCATAGATAAAGATGGAATAACGTACGCCACCTTTAGTAAGTAAAACTTTAAAACAGGGATTTTTACAAATACATTTACTTTGCTTATTTTAATTTAACCTGTATAATTAATTCTATTATTCCATATATACATAGTAGATAAGTATTTACATTACTTCTTATAAACAAACATATCTTATGTCTCTTCCAGTTTGGATACTGACAGGTCCAACGGCCTGCGGCAAAACGGATATAGCTATAAAAATTTCGGAAAGCATCGATGCAGAAATAGTCTCGGCTGATTCCATGCTTGTGTATCGGGGTATGGACATTGGAACGGAGAAACCACCTTGTGAAATAAGAAACAAAATCCCGCATCATTTAATAGATATTATAGAACCGTGGGAGGAATATAATGTGGGACAGTATGTGAAAGATTTCGACACCACTGTTCATAATATTTATCAACGAGGCAAACCGTTTCTTGCCGTTGGAGGTACGGCCCTCTATTTAAAGGCAATTATGGACGGTTTGTTTGAAGGTCCACCTGCGGATTGGGAATATCGCAACTATCTGAAGTCTATAGCTGGTGAACAAGGTCCGAACTGCTTGCATAGAATGCTTGCCGAAGTTGACCCGGAAACAGCCGATAAGTTACATTACAATGACCAAAAAAGGATTATTCGGGCGTTGGAAGTGTTTAAAAAAACAGGGGCGAGCATTTCTTCCTTTCAAACTCAATTTGGCCGCAAAAATCCTAAATATAATTGCATAATAGTTGCTATTGAATACGACCGTGATATTTTATATAAGCGGATAGAATCACGTATAGACCGAATGTTTCAGCGTGGGCTGATAGACGAAGTGCGTACTTTACTAAAGAATCCATTGGGATTAAGCAAGCAGGCTTCACAAGCGCTTGGATACAAAGAAATCATTGACTTTTTCAACGGAAAGTATACACTTTCAGAGGTTACCGGCGTAATTAAACTGAGAACACGCAGATTTGCAAAAAGGCAGATGACATGGTTCAGGAGTTTTTCGAATATTCATTGGATTCGTGTGGAAGATGATACAACACGACTTTCAGAAATGGTCATCGAGATGTTTACACAAAATAAACCATTATTAAAAGAAACAGTATGATAAAACTCCGCCAATTGCGTATTGCTCCTAAAATACGTGGTTTTGACACCCAAAAACTATCACAAGCATTAAAACAATACAGGGCAAAAACTGCCTGGGGCTTGGATATTGGGGGTCACGCTTTAAAGGCGGTGAAGATTATACAGACATCAGGTGGGTTATTGATTGAAGACTTGGATATCATTGAATATCCTGCCCTTAAACCTGATATAAATTTCTTTCAATCTCAGCATATCAAAGAAGCTATTCAAATTTTTCTTGCAAAACATCATATTGCCAAGACGGACAATGTATTGGTATCCATTCCGGGTCAATTTGTACTGTCAAGGTTTACCACCGTTCCCCCTGTGGATAAGAAACAATTAAAAGATATTGTCAGTTATGAAGCAAAACAGCAAATCCCCTTCGATCTCAAAGATATTGTATGGGACTACCAACAATTATCGGAGCAAGTTCCAGCGGCTGAGGGGATAGAGATAGGGCTTTTTGCCTCAAAAAGAGCGACACTTGACCATATATTGTCAAATATAGCATCCCTTAAGCCCAGGTTGACTGCATTACAGGTTTCGCCTCTTGCAATTTCCAATCTCATATTATTTGACCGGCAGGTAGATGTTCCGGTTATTATCATAAATATAGAGACTGAAAATACTGACATAATTATTGTTGATGGTTTACATCTTTGGCTTAGAAGCATTACGCTTTCCGCTGTGGATGCCGATCTTGTGAAAGAAATTCAGAGATCAATGGAGTATTATAAGTCCTTAACTAAAGAAGAAGTTTACTTTAAAACCATTTTATTAATGGGTAACAGGTTTAAAGACTCGGGTAACGTGAAATTTATATCTGACAATTTTACGTATGAGGTAAAAGTTCTTAAAACCTTAAACAATCTGAAATTATCCGATAAGATTAATCCTGACTTCTTAAACGAAAACCTTGCGAATTTAAGCGTTGCTTTGGGGCTTGCAGTTCAGGGCTTGGGGTTAGGCAGGATAAACATAAACTTGTTACCTCCGGAACAAATCAAAGCGGCAGAAATATCAAAGAAAAAGCCTTATGCCATAGCCACTCTTGGTTGCCTGGCGCTGTTGCTTGTCACTCAATACTGTGGATTGCATATTCAGATCAATCATCTTCGTAATTCCTACGATTACCATCAAAATGTATTGCTTAACATAAAGGAATTGGAAAAGAAGTATAAAAGCGCCGAAACCCTTGCACAAGCAAACAAATCTGTGCTTGATCTTGTTTCCTCTATTGATTCTTCCAGATTTTTCTGGATGGAGGCGTTAGATAAATTGTTATCTTTGATACCCGGCAACATAGCTATAACCAGCATCAACTCCTCGTGGATAAGCGCAGACACCTTTCAAGCAAAAGATATGGAGAAACAAGCGGCTAAGTCAAACTTTTTCCAGGCAAAAAAGACAGGTGAACCAACAAAGTCAGGTAGTTCAGGGAAATCGCTTCTCATGGGAATCAAAGGAGAAAGCAGTGAGCCGCGTATGGGTTTTATAGAAGAAAACGTTTTAAAACCTATCCAAAGGTTAACTCTCTTTGACCAGAGAGTTCCTGCATTCAAAAACGTTGAAATTGTCCCAGGCTCCTGCCGTCAAGTAGATCGGGAAAATGGTGGGGAGGGATGTATTAGTTTTGAGATACGCTGGATTGTAAAGTCGCAGGACGAAATACAATCAGAAACCCAATCGTTAATACCCGGAACTTCGACTCAAGCCATAAAATCCTGAACAGGGGTATTGAAAGGTTAATGTATGGATATCGGTAAAGGAATGAATTTGTCAAAACTCAGGAATAAGTTGACAGGCTTCTTTACTGGAATACGGGGTTTTTGGGTATCCATTGGCGTTATTTTTCTCATCCTGTTGATTCTCTTTTTTGTGTTTATTTTTCCACTTTCAAACCAGTATGCCAGGACTTGCAAAGACCTCGATGATTTAACAATTCCGCTTGAAAATTATGCCTTAAAAGTAAAAAATATTTATAATGACAAATGGGTTACATCAAAAAAACTGGAAACCGACCTGTATGAGAAAGAGCTTGAAAAGTGCAAGACCTTTCTGAAAGAAAAGGATAATCGTCTGGAATCTGTTTTTTTTGTTGAGGATTCGGGAAAAGGTTTGGTTAAAATTGAGGACGAAGCGCTCTGGAAGAATGAATATGTAAAAAGGGTTTCCGGATTATTAACAAAACTGGAGGCAAATAATATCGTGCTCGGAGAAGGCGCTTTGCCATTTCATGACTGGGGTTCTGATATTCCGACCTGGGATACTATTCTGCCGGTACAAAAAAAGTTCTGGATATTAGAAGCGCTCACCAACATAGCCTTAAACAATGCCGGGATAACGAGACTTGAAAAGATTACATTTCGGGAATCGTCTATTATATATGATCCTTCCTTTGCACAACATTACACCGTTATACCTCTTACCATCAAGGTCGAATTACAGGCGGATCGCATCAAATTCCTATTCCACGAAATTCTTAAATCGGATATTCCATTTGTTATCGAAGGTATCAATATTTTGAGTACTGACAAAATTTTTAGCTCAAGTTCGTTAATGGAGAATGAAGATTCTTTACCTAAAGATAGTGATAATCGCTTCCCTAACCCAATTATCGATGTTATCCTCGAAGTGCACGTTATTGACTATAAGACATAAAGTATTACTATTTTATTTTAAAATTTGAAAATGAATATGAAAAATTTTATATTCAAACACATTGAAAAACTGGGCTTCGGCATTGCAATGTGTTATCTTTTTTATACAGCGGTTCATACTTTCATTATATTGAATGTAGGGGCACAGAGAACAGATACAAAATTATTATCCCTATCGGGCACAATTGAGAGAAAGATTAAAACAAGTGTTCCGCCAATTATAGATACGGACCTAAAAAATGATGAACAACTGGCGTTGCGTCTAACATCGCCACCTTCTGCGATTCTATTACCCAGACCTAATATCTTTGGTCAATTCACAAAAGAAAAAACAGTTTCAGACATCACGACAAAAGATTTGATAAAAAAGCCGGCATTACAAACCACGCCGCGTTTAGAGGACATTACACCAAGCGAAATGGAATTTATTTTTAAAGGCGGAACAGCAGATATGGCATTGGTTCAGGTTAGAAAATTATATAAAGACAAATGGTGGACAGAGAGCTTCACTATAGAAAAAGGGGAAACTATCGGTGAAAAGAAAATAATAGGTAAGGAAAGTGTGGATTTTGATACCTATTGTAAATTGATAGAAATTGTTCCTCAAGCACAAAAACCACTTGTTATTAAGAAAACTACAGTTGTACAGAACGAAAAAGGTGAATTTTTGGGAAGTTCCTTTACTGAAGAAACGCACATGATTTCGGCTTCAAAGATTATATTTGAGGATAAGAAAGGGGAATCTTACCATTTGTGGATAGGAGAATTGATAAAGGTAGGAACTGATACTGTTACTACTTGTCCATTAACGAATGCCTCATCAACTAACTAAGAGACATCTTTTTAATTTAATGTCAGTAATTAGTGCCTGAACGAAAACTCGCAAAACTGTCATTTCGAGCGGAGCGAGAAATCTTTTGTCCATTGAAATTATTGAGTTTACAGATTTCTCCTTTCAGTCGAAATGACAAAAGGATGCGTTTTCTATGGCAAAGTTTTGCCTATACTTTTAAAAGGGGGTTACATGAAAAGCATATCAGCCCTAATCTCAATTTTTATCTTGAGCTTATTCCTATTATTTCTTGTTCCGTATCAGTCTTTGTCACAAAACAAAGATACTTCAGAAGCAGGACTCTCCGCCACAAATAATTATTATCTTAATACCGCCAGGATATATTTTGAACAAAAAGACTATGCCAAGGCCGTTGATGCGCTCGAACTGGCTATCCTGTTAGAACCAAATAACGAAGAGGCGCTGACGTTACTAAAACAGTCCAGACAACTTCTGGAGGAAACAAATAAGTCAATTGAGATGCCGGTTAAGACAGGCGAAGCCAAGGAAACAAAAGCCTCACATCCTGAAGATATATCTCAGTTAATTCAGAACGCATATACCGCTGTCAAGGAGGGACGATATGATGATGCCGCAAAGATTGCGGGCTTAATTCTTACAATGGATCCTGCTAACAAAGAGGGGTTATATATTAAAGAAAAGGTAAACGGCATAAAACACAAACATACTACTGAGAATCTAAAAACCATTCATGTACAGGAGAAATTAAAAAGCCACGAATACCTCAAAGAATCATCCATTCCATACCAGGACACTTTAAGATTTCCTGCAAAAGAACAGTGGGCGGATATCACAAAACGTACGCTTCCAGAGTTAGATAAAATTATAGAAGAAAATAAAATAAAAACAGAACAACTTCGGCTAATTCCAAATCCCTCAGAGGGAACATTTCCAAAAGTTATTGAAGATGCCCTGAATACGATCATTTCATTTGAATTTTTAGATACACCCTTAAGAGACATTGTCATTTTTGTAAGGGAAAAAACAAATATTAACATGATCATCGATTCAGAAGCAGGGAATGCGCCGGTTACATTAAAGCTTAAGGACGTGCCATTAAGAACCGCCTTAAAATATATCCTGCCTAAAGGGCACGAATATGTGATTGAGGAGGATATCATTCACATTTATAAACAAAAAATGGAGATGCGGGTTTATGATGTGAGGGATATATTAATCAATCTGGATGATAAAGAACCCCTAAAATTTGATATCACAGCTGCTGCTACATCTCAAATGGGCTTGAGTAAAGGAGCAGAGACAGTAAAAACAAAAGATGCTTCTGAACGGGTATTAGACTTGATTGAATTAATTGTTACCACCGTTGAGCCGTCATCATGGTCACACCATACCAGTGTTATTGGGGCTTCTGCAACAGGAGGTCAACGAAGTATTAATATTTCTGGACAAGGTGAAGGAAGTATTAATGCAAGGACGGGGCAACCTGGCGATTTAGTGGTAGTCAATAGCAAATATGTTCATAAGCAAATTGAAGATATGTTGGCTTCTTTAAGGTCTTCACAAAACCTCCAGGTGAGCATCGAAGCCCGTTTTATTGAAGTTACAGATAAATTTCTGGAGGAAATCGGGAGCAGTATTAGTAAATTTTTTAGCAAAAATACGTCAGTAAATACTGGTGGTGGAACAGGTGAAATACTTGATGAAACTTTATCTGGCGGAGGACTTCAACTCAATTATTCCATTTTAAACAACTCTATGCTAAAAGGATTCTTAAGCGCTGTCCAGGAAAGTAAAGACTCTGAGATCCTCACATCGCCGCGAATAACATTGTCCAATACCCAGCGCGGGAATATTGCCGTCGTTAAAACTATAAACTATGTTCAGAGTACGTCTGTTTCTGAGGGTGTTGTAACCCCTGTTATTGGTACTATACCGGAGGGTACTACCTTTGATGTAAGACCTATTGTGAGCGCGGACAGAAAGTACATCTATCTGGAAGTAACCCCTTCTGTATTTCAAGTCGAAGAGATCACTTCTTTTACATTTAGTGGATTATCCACAGATGTTACAGTGGGCGGAGGTGGCGCTGGATCTTCTATCAATGTTCCTCCGGAACAAACAGTCCAATTACCCAAGGTAAATGTTTCGCAAGTATCTGTCACAGTTTGTGTGCCAGATAAAGGTACGCTTATGATAGGGGGGTTGGGTTCTATCAACAAATCTAACTTGACAAACGGCATTCCGATACTCTCTAAAATACCAGTATTAAAGAGGTTGTTTTCCCTGGATCAGAAGAAAAACAAAAAATCAAATCTTGTTATCCTTTTAAAACCCACAATTATCATTAAAGAAGAGCAAGAAGCAAATTTTTTCAGTTTGTCAAATAATAATTTTAATGTAACAGACTCAAATAATAACAAGAAGTAGTATAGCTTTGTTGCTGAATATAGATATGTATTTTATCAATCAGGGGGGAATTACCATGCGTAAAATATATCGTACTAACACAATCTTACTCATTGTCATTTCTTTGTTACTCGCCATACTTATTTTTAAGAATTCAGCAAATTATGTTATTGCACAAGGAGATGGAAATGCACGACACGTCTTTGGATTGGTAGGAGAACGACAAGGTAATAGACAGCCCCTTTACCTGATAGATACCGAAGAACAGGCCATTATGGTTTATGAGTATTTCCAGGGAGGTGGTTTAGGATTTGTGGCTGCTCGAAATTATAAATACGATAGAAAATTGCAAGAGCATGGAAGGCCTTATGGCCTATCCATCGAAGATGTGAAGGCGGAACTCTTAAAGGCGCAAACAAAATAACGTGAACAAAATTCTGCTATAATTCTTTGTGATTGCTCGATTTTGAAGCAATTTGCAGAAGTCGTGTCTTAAGTTCTGCAAATGGGAAATTTTTCCCGGGGCAAGCAGTTGACTTCTGGTGTACGTGTTTATGTTCTATTATATTGGATGAAGGAATATTGTATTTCCTGGAAAGATATTGAACAAGGCTGACCAATGATTCAAATTGGTTTTCCTTTGGAGCTCCTCCATTTTCAAAGTCACCTACTAAACAAATTCCAATCGCCACGCGATTGCAATTCATATTTGCCGTATGTGCCCCATGAATTTGCTTTTTCCATCGATTTCCAACCTCAATTTCACCATCTCCTGAAAAAGATCCGTTTCCAATTACAAAATGATAAGCTAGGCCATATTCCCACCCCTTCTTTTTCTTATGGTATTGATCAAATCGAGCGGCATTACCCTTTGCTGTAGCGCTGTGATGAATGACAATATATTCCCAACTTCTTTCTTTTACATCAGAACGGCAAAGATGCTCTAACTTTGGCATACTAGACGCGCTTTCATGCTTATCAAGCTTTCCAATCTTCGCGCTCTTTAAAAATGGTATGGAAATAAATAGGCCTGATGCAATTACAATCATGGATAACGAAAGGCATCGAATAATTCCTTCGTGTTTATTCATATGTTGTTTGATAAAAAACATTTGCGTCCCTCCTAAAATATACCTCTTTTGTCGGATGCAGCTTTAAACGTGATTTTTTGCAAAATTTTACTAAAGAATTCTCGTTTTCTGCCGATAATATACTTTGACGCTTCTTATTTCCCGTTTTGTGTTACTGTATATCTAGGCTAATCAAGAAAGTTGGCATTAGTAAAAAAGTACAAATGCCTGTTAGTGAAGGCTTATAGATGAAGTCAGCAAGCTGAGAGGATTATTCCCGATTTCCAGGTAGAGGGAAATCGAATACTACCTTTTATATATATATTCTTATGCGTGTAAATGGGAAGTCAACCTTCAGTTGCCAAGGCAATACTGTTCTAAGTAGTTAATCCTTAACAAACAAAAAAAGCCTTACAGCGAAAATAGTCTATTCGAACATACCTTCGGCAGTAAGGCTATCTTTACAACTTCCCTGTTTGATTGCTTCAAGCACATATGTGCATATCGGCATATTTAAAGACCCTGTTACTTTGCGCCCCCCGATCGCTCGAGGTTTACCTTTATCGTGTATACATTATAATTTTTAATACCGTATTGTCAATAAATAAATTGATAGATTGTTTATAACATTATAATTCACGGTGACTTATCAGTTGTTTTTAATTTGCCTATGGCCTCGGATATTTCTTTTGCCATAGGTTGCTGAGGGTCTAATCTTAGCGTTTCGTTCAGATGAAACAATGACTTGGAATGATTATTCAGGTAATTTGCATAAATAACACCAAGCATCTTATGGGCTAATGGATTGTTGGGCTGATAGCGAACTGATTGATTAAAGGCATCTACAGCTTCACTATATTGTCCTTTTCTATAAAATGCATTTCCAAGGTAGTAATATATCTCTCCATCTGTAGGATTACAGGTAATAGCCTCTTTAAACTCAGAAATGGCTTCATCCTCAAGGTTTTTTGAAATATAAGCATTTCCCAGGTTACAGTGGGCATTGCTATCTTTGGGATTAAATTTTAAGGCCAGCTTGAGTTCTACTATCGCATTATCCGTTAACCCCTTTGTGAGGTACACCCCGGCCAAATTATTGTGTACATCCGCGTTGTCGAATCCAAGTGACACTGCATTGTTCAGTTCGTCAATGGCTTTATCAGGGTCTCCCTTTTTTGCGTAAGCAATGCCAAGGTTGTTATGTACATTTGCAAGTTTTGGGTCAAGTCGAATTGCCATTTCAAATTCTTTAACAGCCTCTTCAAGTTGTCCGGTATTTGTATAAACAATTCCCATGTTATTATGGCTATCGGCGGAACCATGGTCTAGCTCAATTGCTGTTTTGTATTCAGACAGGGCGTCCTTAATATTTCCCATTTCTTTGTATGTATTTCCCAGGTGGTTGTGTGTAGTTGGCATTTCTGAATTTATTTTTAATGATCTTGTAAATTCAGTAACGGCTTCTTTGTATAGTTTTTCTTCATGATAAACAAGTCCAAGATTATTGTAGTAATTTGGGTTGAAAGGATTACACCGTATCGCCTTTTTATATAGTTCAGCAGCCTTATCCAAAAAAAGTCTCTTTTTGTATATGCTACCCAAATTATTATAGGCATCTGCATAATAAGGATTGTACCGTATTACTTCTTGATATTCTTTGATCGCATTATCCAATATGCCTTTCCTTTCGTAAGCATTTCCCAGATTATAATGCGCTTCTATATCCTTTGGATTAATTTCCAGGGTCTTCTTGTACTCTAACTCGGCATACTCATAGTAGCCATTAGCGCTATGCACTACCCCAATATTATGATGTGCCCTGGCGCTGTCAGGTTCGCGAATAGCGGTTGAATACCACAAAGCGAGTTCATCACGCCATATCCCATTCCGATTAATACACATAATACCTAAGATAAAAATAACAATTGTAAAACATATCGCTACTAAGGGTTTTTTTAAGTTAAATTTTTGGATCAAAATGCCGATAATTACAGAAAATCCCATAATAGGGATATAGAGGTATCGCTCTGCCATAATATTTCCTATAGGAATGATATTCGCCACTGGCAGAAGCGTAATGAAAAACCACGAAATAAAGAACCAGTACTGTTTGTTATTTTTGCACAGACGAATGGTAATAATGATTACCGTCGTTACTAAAAGTACGGAAATTATAAAAGGGATGATACCTGCGGTTATGGGTGAAACCACATAGTCTGCATTGAGATTGAAGGGAAGAAACAAGAGCTTTAGGTACGATGCAAGGACTTTAATCATGACAAATAAACTTTGCCTGGTTTGATCTAACTTGATGTATACATGCCGAAATACCACGAACTGAATAAATAGATAAAAGGCGGCGACTAAAAAGTATCCGATATAAACGCTTTTTAATTTTTTTATAAACGCTTGCAGTGGTTTACCTGACGGCAAATAGAAAATATCGAATAATATCAACAGGATGGGGAATGTAATCGCCATCTCTTTTGAGAAGAGAGCCAAGAGATACGAGAATAAAGAGCCCAGGTAATATAGTAAGAATTTGCTTTTATTAAAAAATGTTTTGTCAGTTTTTAGGTACAAAATAAAGGCAATCAAGAAAAAGAGAGTAGCGAGGAGGTCTTCGCGATAGCTAATAGAATTTACTGTTTCGGTGAGAATCGGATGGGCGGTAAATAATAATGTTGAGAAAAAGGCCAGCGTGTTTGATTTTGTGACTCGTTTAAGAAAAAGGTAGAAGAGTAAGGCATTTGCCGTTTGAAGAAGGAGATTGGTGAGGTGAAAACCAGTAGGATTTAAACCCCAGAGGGAATAATCGATGAAATATGTTAGTGTGACAAAAGGACGATAGCTCAGCTCCCCGGAGAGTATGAAGTAATTAAATGAAAAAAGGGTATGGAAATTCTTCCAATTTTTAATAAGGTTATTCTTGACGATAGTTACAGAATCGTCGTAAACAAAGGTATTATCCAACGTATTGCAAAAAACAATAATCGATATTACCGACAGAATAATATAAGGGACTATGCCGCTGAAATATTTGTTCATGGTTAGAAATTTCTAAAACAGGACTTTTTCTGCCAATTTGCATCTTCAAAATGAAAATGCAATAAAATTTTTGGTTTGACGGGGTACTCTGTTAGTGTTATTTTAACGCCGCATTGATTATAATGAAAATCTGGTATAAATGAACGAAATTTTTGGGAGGGAGTTTATGAAGCTAAAAATGGATTTTCTAGGTTTTTTGTTATTAGTCATTTTGCAGATATGCTTTTTGAATGAAAAGGTATATTCTGCAACAGTACCATTACAAAAGACAAATTTGGGAGTATATGGTGCCAAAGTAAGAGATATTACTGCATATAATAATGGCGGTACAACGGAAATACTCATTGCCATCGATAGTCCGAAAGGTGTGTATAAATGGACTTCCGGCGTTTCTTCGTCATGGGATGCGGTAACGGATCCGGCTATTCC
This sequence comes from Candidatus Wunengus sp. YC64, assembly GCA_052360825.1. GTDB lineage: Bacteria > Planctomycetota > Brocadiia > Brocadiales > Brocadiaceae > Wunengus. The sequence continues at coordinate 6,842 of DBJWYX010000009.1, read as the reverse complement.
CGGAGAGTCATCACAGATAGAGGCAAATCTTGCTTCTGGTTACGAAGACGATGTTTATGCGATAATTACTGAGATATCAGGTGGGTCATATACACCACGAATGTATGGAAGTGACAGCGGCGGAGCATCCGGTAGCTGGGTAAACATTTCCTCCGTCACCATCCCAAGCTCGGCTGCTGGTGCGTTTTCTGCTATTTTGCTAGGACACAGTTCCGGGATGTATGTTGCAACCTTTGACGGGAATATTTACAGGAATACGGGTGGAGTAAGCGACACCTTCAAACTCCTTTATTCCTTCGGCTCTTCCACAGAAATAACCTCTATTTCAGTATACGATGCCAATACGTTTTTTGTGATAGGTAAATCTGGCAGCATTTCAGCTCTTTACAAGTTGTCTATTAGTGGCTCTTCAATTTCAGCTACTTCAGTTATACTCCCAACAAGTTCCGCTTCAGGAGGTTCTGTTGAAGTGCATCTTGTTGGAGTCGATCCTGCCAATGTAGATACCATCTTTCTTGCAGGCAGTTCAGCAAATCCGCAGGTTTATAAATCTGTTGATGGTGGAACAACGTGGAGTTCATCGTGGGATTATAATAGTACCGGTGCTAGTAATTTTTCGGGTGGCTATCCACAATATATTAAATTCAATAACAACAGGGTCTTTATCAGCGCATCAGTGCTTGACGGTACTTCTACGACATGGTCTCATGCCCCGAATCTTTCTTCAACCGTTGGTTCTAATACGATAGAAACGCATGTAAATGATGGAGCATTAGAGATAGACCCAATTGATTCCACAATTATATACATGGGAACAGATTGGGGAGTTGGACAAATGACCTATGCCTCCAGTTCCTGGACGCCCGGTTCAGAAATAGGAAATAACGATGGAATGGAAGGTGTTATGCTCATTGATATGGAATTCTATGAGTACTCTTCAACTCATAAAGAACTCTGGATTGGAACAAAGAGTGGCGCTGGCAGGGCGAATTACTATGATCCTACCGATCCAACTACAACCGATGATTCTTCTGATTGGAATTTTCCCATTTACCCGGAAGTTGACGGCCCGCCGGTAACCGAAGTGGCTATCCATCCTGCTGACCCCGCCATCGTTTTTATTGCGAACAACGCAGGAAGGGTTTATAAAACAACCACAGGAACATCAACTTCACCAACATGGACAAAGGTGTTTCAGGCTGAGGATTATACCAGTGTATTTGGTTCTACCCGTCCCGACCATTCCAAAATAACCTCTATTCAATTTGTGCCTTCCACACCGAACAGAATGTATCTCTCCGGTTACAACTGGGAAACTGGCACAGATGGCGGTGTCTATTATAGTGATGATACCGGAAGTACCTGGGCGGAAGACACGTCAATAAGTGGAATACCAGTAAATACCCTCTGGGTTACTGACTTAACAACCTGGGCAGGCGTTGGAAATTCGGAAAGTTCTGAAACAGGACTCAGGGCAAGGACTTCTATTACCGGCGCGGGCAATTGGTGGTCGCCCAGCACAGGCCTGTCTCTTGATAATGAAATTGTTAATAGCATTGCGGGGACAACAGTTGGAGATTATATGACGGTCTATGTTGCAAGCACTGGCGGGGTGTACAAGGGGACACTCTATATTCCCACATCGTCGGGTTTTTCAAGCTGGAGCTGGACGTCGCTGACATCGGCAATTGGTTCAACGAATACCAATTTTACATCAGTTACCTTGGATCCAAATAACCCTGATACCGCTTATGCAGCCGTAAGCAATTGTATCTATGAAACCACCGATGGAGGGGTTACCTGGTCTGTCTTTGGTTCTTCCTGCGTCAATACCCATGAAGACGTTAATGTATTAAAATTCGATGACCTGATAGTTGGCACTGTAATTGGGTTGTTTTCTTACTTACCAACATCATCTGTCACGCCAACGCCTACTGTAACTCCGACATTATCGCCGTTGCCAACACCTTCACCAACACCAGCAACGGTTGGAAAAATCTCCGGCAGTGTTGTGGATGTACAGGGAACTGCAGTTGAATCCGTAAAGCTAACACTCAAAGGAGTAAAAACAAAGTATTCCAGCCTTATACTCTCTGATGCAGATGGATCCTTTGAATTTACGGATTTAAAGGCGGATACGTATGTTATTACCGCTAAGAAAAAAGGTTACAAAAAGGCAAAACAAAAAGTAAAACTTGGAGAAGGTGAAGAAAAAACAGATGTTAAAATCGAGTTGAGAAAGCTGAAAAAGATTCATTTCCACAGGGCAAGATAAGTCTTAACTTCAAACCGGCTCGGATGGGATTCCAAGAACCATCCGAGCCGATATAACGAATTTGTGAAATGAAATACCAGAACACTTAAGGTCTGTTCTCCGGAGATGTCAGCTTATTGACGGTCTTCTTCATTTCTTCTGCTTGTTTGTGTTTGGGATTGAGCCGTAGGGCTTCCTTTATATGATGTAATGCCTTTTCTTTATCATGAAAATGATCCAGATATACAACGCCCAGACTGATGTGGACGTCGGCATTTGTTGGGTCTAATTGATAAGCCTCAAGAAGTTTGTTGTAAGCTTCATTTATTTGCCCTTTTTTAAAATAAACTACGGCTATGTTATAATGTGCAAGGGCAAAATTCCTTCGTATTTTTACGGCCTTTTCTATTTCAGAGAGGGCCTCGTCAAACCTTCCCTGATCAATTAATGCGCTTCCCAGGTTGTTGTGTGCGTCTGCATAAAAGGGATTAAACTTTAACGCCTCGATATACTCATTGACTGCTTCATTGAGCATGCCTTTTCTTTTGTAAAGGATGCCCAGATTGTTATGTGCCTCAGGGTACTGATTCCTTAATTGGATTGCAACCTTGAGTTCTTCTATTGCCTCATTGCTGAGACCTTTCAAGGAATATGCAGCGCCCAGATTGCAATGCGCCTTGGGTTGATTATACCGTATTCTTATGGAATCTTTAAATGCCTGAATAGCTGCGTCATTCATCCCTTTGTGGTAGTAAAAAAATCCCAGGTCGTTATATACCCTAAAGCTCGCAGGTGAACGGAGTATGGTCTCTGTGCTAAACGTGAATTCATTTAACCATATCTTATTTCTGCTTACCGTACCCCAGGTAAATAAAAGGCAAATTAGGGTTATCGATACTATCCGAAATAACCTTGCCCATGTATATTTTGAAATGACAGTGGATAGTTTATAATTTGAAGTTTCATTCAGAGATGGTAACAGTTCAGCACCCCAACCTGACCTCCCCCCTCCCCCTTTCTCCCCCTCAGTGAGGGGGACAGGGGGAGGAAACGTTTTTCCCCCGCCCTTGGTGGGAGGGGTTAGGGGAGGGGGGGGAACTGAAACCAAAGACGCATTAATTCCCATTAAATCCGCCTTAGAAAAGCGGGATTGAGGGGGTTTTGAGGTTAATATTGAACCAAATAACATCGTGAATCCTATGCCCGGGATATAGAGGTATCGCTCGGCAATGATGTTATTTATCGGGATAATATTCAATACGGGTAGAAGTGTAACAAAAAACCAGATGGTTGAAAAAATCCATATCCTTGAAAGGCGGCATTTTTTAACTAAAAGAATAGCCGTAATTATTAATAATATAACACTTACAATAAAAGCGCCATCAGCAGGAGAATAGGTAAGGGGCACAACGTAATCTGCATTGAGAGGCGCCGGAATAAATAACAGCTTTAGATAATAACCAAGCACCTTTGTCATCATGATAAAATTTACAAAAATACTGTTGCCGGGGTACTCAACCGATTCGCCGGGATTATGTATCAAATAGAATCGTAAAAACAGATACAAACCACCCATAACAACGAAACCCCCATAATTTACGATCAGGCGTTTTGTAAGATACTGGCGGTTTGGAATAGGGTCTCTTTTAAAGATGAACTCGTAGGAAAGAATCAACAAGGGAAGCACAATTGCAGTTTCTTTCGACACCATGGCTAAAAGATACGAAAGTAACGAAAGTGTGTACCGGCTAATGAAAGACCTTCCGGTCGGATTTTGGTTGTACCTAACAAACAGGATAAAGGCTACAAGCAGAAAGGTGGCCGATAAAAGGTCTTCCCGGTAACTAATGGCATTTACGGCCTCTGAAAAAATAGGGTGTATCGAAAAAAACAGACAGGAAATGAAGGCCGTTGTACGATTCCCGAAGAGGTAGTATGCTGCAAAATAGACCAGATAGACATTGATAGTGTGGATGATTAAATTTGTCAGATGATAGCCCCATGGCCGTAATTGCCAGATGGCGTAATCCACAAAATAGGAGAGGGTAACAATAGGACGGTAAGTCAGTTCATTGGAAACTACAAAATACTTTTGATTGAAAAATGCAGAAAGGTACCTCCACTCCCGAATAAAATAATTGTTAGTTACGGTAAGATAATCGTCGTAAACAAAGGTATTTCCCAGTGAATTCAGGTAAATTAATAAGGGCAATACCGTGATGAGTGCGAATAATATTAAGCGAATCTTCTTGTTCAACGTCTTTGAATTTTAAAAATAAGAATTTACCACAGAGAACGTGGAGAAATAGACCATGAATTTCCTGCGCAGCGTAACCCAACTAAAAATAAGTGGCATGTGACGTGTGATGTTTCTTCCGACACTTGCCATCCGTCACACGTCACTATTCTAGAATCTTGTTAAACTCAGTTTTTACAAAGTAATGCTATGAACACGAGAAACTTACCCTAAACTATCTGCTATTCATTTAACCTTTACGGATATTTTCTTTTCCAAACTATTTACTGAAAAAGTAATCTTTGCTTTACCCTTTTTGGTACCCGTAATGGTAACCGTAGCTTCGCCGTTTTCGTTGGTATTTACACTTTCTTCAGAAACAGAGACCTTCTTCTTGCCGGATTTATCTATCTTTACATTCACCGTAGCACCTTCTGCCAGACAATCGCCTTCTCCTTTCACGGTGACAACTACAGCCTTACTCTTACCCACCTTAATCGCAAGTTTGCCCGGAGATACCGATAACGTCTTCGCCTCGCATTCCGGATTGGCGGCATACTTGAGGTCTCCATTCGTCCAATCATAATAGCTGATGTGTACCTCGCCTGAGTTATCTACCGCAATGGAGGAATACTCACCCACATCACCAGCACTATCCACGGTTGTCGTTGTCCATGTTCCGGAGATATTAGTTGCATACTTGAGGTCATAGTTAGTATTGTCGTAATAGCTGATATGAGCCTTGTCTGACGTATCAAGCGCTATGAACGCATCCCATCCTACATTTTCATTAGTATCCACGGTTGTTGTTGTCCATGTTCCGGAGGTATTAGTGGCATATTTGAGGTCATGATTGGTATTATCATAATAACTGATGTGGGCATTGCCTGATGCATCGAGCGCCAGGGAGGAATTTAAGCCTACATCTCCATCGCTGTCCAGGGTTGAAGTTGTCCACGTGCCAGAGGCATTGGTGGCATATTTGAGGTCAGCGTTGGTACTATCATAATAACTGATGTACGCCTTGCCTGATGTGTTAAGTGCTACGGAAGCATATTCGCCAACATCCCCATCGCTATCCACAGTTGTCGTTACCCACGCACCAGAGGCGTTGGTGGCATACTTGAGATCCGCATTCTCAACGTCGTAATAACCGATGTATACCTTGCCTGAGGTATCAAGTTTTATGGAAGTATACTCGCCAACATCCCCAGCACTGTCAACCGTTGTCGTTGTCCATGAGCCAGAGGTATTGGTTGCATATTTGAGGTCTCCGTTAGTAATATCGTAATAGCTGATATGTGCCGTGCCTGAGGTATCGACTGTTATGGAGGTATACAAGCCCGTCAATCCGTTACTATCCACGGTTGTCGTTGCCCACGAACCAGAAGCATTGGTTGCATATTTGAGGTCGGCATTAATACCGTCATAATAGCTGATGTGCGCCGTGCCTGATGTATCGAGCGCAATGGAGGAATACTCGCCTAAATCTCCACCGCTGTCAACTGTTGTCGTTACCCACGAGCCGGAGGTATTGGTTGCATACTTGAGGTCTCCATTGCCCCAATCGTAGTAGCTGACGTGTAACTTGTCTTGGGTGTCGACTGACAGGGAAGTAAATAAGCCTGTCAATCCATCGCTATCAATGGTTGAAGTCGTCCATGAGCCTGAGGTATTAGTGGCATATTTGAGGGCTTCGTTGGTATCATCAAAATAACTGACGTATACCGTGCCTGATATATCGAGTGCAATGGAAGTATAATAGCCTACATCTCCATCACTGTCTACCGTTGTCGTTACCCACGAGCCAGAGGCATTGGTGGCATACTTGAGGTCTCCGTTAGTAACATCAAAATAACTGATGCTTGCCTTGTCTGAGGTATCAAGCGCCAAGGAGGTATGCCTGCCAACGTCTCCAGTGCTGTCTACGGTTGTCGTTACCCATGAGCCTGATGTATTGGCGGCATACTTGAGGTCTTCGTTGGTAATATCAAAATAGCTGATGTGTATCTTGCCTGATGTATCAAGCGCTAAGGAGGTGTACCAGCCTACTATTTCACTGCTATCCACGGTTGACGTTACCCACGAACCAGAGGCATTGGTGGCATATTTGAGGTCTCTGTTGGTAACATCATAATAACTGATGTGTAACTTGCCAGATGCATCAAGCGCTATGGAGGTATCCCAACCTCCGTCACTGTCCACCACGGTCGTCGCCCATGAACCAGAGGCATTGGTGGCATACTTGAGGTCTCCATTCGTATCATCGAAATAACTGATATGTACCTTACCGGATGTGTCGACCACAATGGATGGATATTCGCCCACTCCATATGATGAATCCACCGTCTC
>DBJWYX010000008.1:22308-23369 GCA_052360825.1 Candidatus Wunengus sp. YC64 | reverse complement strand
AGGCTGCCATTCCGCACAGTACACAGAATTTATTAACAAAAAAGACCCGAATCGACTGGAAGCATCGTTGATATGTGATATCCAGGACGGACGGCTGGACATGCCATTCGAACAGGCTTGCCTGGTTGCATCCGGTGTAGACACTGATAAAAAGATGCAGTCGTATCTGACAAAGATCGATACACTCATCTCCCGAATCAATCAAGAAACAGATATCAATAACGCAACCGATCCACTATTTAAGGCACAACTAATATTCGACTGGTTACAAAGAAACGCTAATGAAGGGACATACAATGATTGTTATGATATCAGAGATACGCTTAATCTCAAGGTAGGAAATTGCCTTTCTTATGCAATCCGTTACACTATTATTTGCAGGCGCTTTGGTATAGACATAAAAAATATCTTTGTTCCCGGCCATATTTATAATATGCTCTTAGTTAAAGAACAGAAACACTACTTTGAACATACCCATAGCGATGGCATTGTAAAAAATGCAGACAGGGATAACCCCCAGAAGAAGGTTATGAACGATTTGGAACTTATTGCAGAGATATTTTTATATAAGGCACGCAATGCAAATAATGAGATGAAGCAGGAAAAATCAATAAAATACTGTCAACAGGCATTGACGTGTAACCCGTATGATAACCGCCCCGTTATTTTACTTCTGGATAATTACATTGCAAAGAAAAGCTACGAAGAGGCATTTCGATACCTGAATGATTATATCTCCCATCATCCCGATGACAAAAAGACCTTTAAGAATACCTATACCCTCTTGCAAAGATTGTGTAAAAAAGGGGATAACAGCTTACCACAGATGACACAGAAAAGACGTTAAATTTATCGTATGAATTTTTCATTTTATTTAAGCGGATGATTTGGCATAAGTGATGAAAAGTCCCCCTTAGTAAAGGGGGCGAGGGGGTTGTAAAATAGCCTAGAAAAAATACAACCCCCTGAATCCCCCTTTTTTAAGGGGGACTTAAACGGAATAAGTTGATTTACATTTTGTACAGGTATTTATAGTGAACGCAATAAGAAAGTTGTCATTG
>DBJWYX010000008.1:12574-22248 GCA_052360825.1 Candidatus Wunengus sp. YC64 | reverse complement strand
AAAATTTGTAAACATTATGGAGGACAACTATGTCTACGTATAAATTTGTTGCAAAAGATTTAATGACGGAAAAGGTGGTCTGTGTCCATCCGGATACACCCATCCATACACTCATAAAAATCCTGATTAAAAACCATATTAACGGTGCACCCGTCGTTGATAAAGATGGAAAACTCGTTGGCGTCGTTTCAAAGACTGATATTGTTGAATACGATGAAACAACAGCCAGAAAACGAGGTCTCAGCAGTAAAAAATCATTTTATAGCGACACCAATGGAAAGCAAAAAAAGGCCTTCGATAAAATATCAAAATCAAAAGGTTTTGGAAAGACGGTAGTAAAAGATATCATGACTCCCCATGTCATTACAGCACAGGCGGATGATACGATAGACCGCCTTGCAAAGATAATGCATGATAAAAAAATCCACAGGATTATTATTCAGGACAAGGGACAGGTTGTGGGTATTGTGAGTACCCTCGATATCCTTCACGCCGTAAGCACTATGGGCTATGGCAGCAGCGCCTTCGTTACCGAAGAAGCGATCCTTGATTTACAGGAACGTCTGGAAGCAGCAGAAATGTCCATCCAATCTTTACGGGATATTTTAAGTAAAATTCATGGTGAAAAATGAATTATGAACAAAAAATCAATCTTGCTTTTAAGCATTCTCCTGTGCCTTGTGCTTGCCGTGGTTGCTTATTTATCCACAGAATCTATGAATGCAGGGAAAGCACATACCAGCATTGAAAATAACTTCCAGCAGGTAGTGCACGGTGTGGGCCTGGGCGCTTCAACAAAGCCCACGTGGTGCTATATCAACTTTGACCCACGGATTGATCCGCGATGTCCTTGCATCGAATGGCCCATCCCAGGCGGTTACTGCTACTGCCCTGATCATACAGGGACTGTCTCATATATGGCAGGTAATATGGAAATGGGTGTGGCAATTGAGATTATCAGGAATTACGACAGTCAATTCAAAGGTAAAACAAAAATTCGATAATGTGCGGAATCTGTCTGCAAAGTATTAGATTACTTTTTTCCTGCGCGAACAGGCCATACATAGCAAGTTTCAGTCTTATGGGCAGTGTCCATGATGCCGTGATCGCTCATGTTTACGATCCACGCATAGGCTATACCGCCCTTGAGTGTATCACTCGACCAGTAGCTGTCCGATTGTACGCCGCTAAAGAAGCTGGAGTAACCCGATGGAAGTGCAGGATTATTGTTACTTGAATCAGTCAGGCTTGCTAACTCATTTCTATTCGGCAGGCGCCAGTCTTTTTGGTGACTGCCACCGTTGCTCGTATCACCAGCAGAAATTCCATTCATCATTCCATCGCTATTCAGGTTCTCCACATCAGTCAGGGCATCTGCCCATGTTCTCGCACCCACTACATTGGCATTCTGCAGCCATATCAATCCGGTAAGGTTGTCCGTTATTGCGCCGTTACCATTATCCGTAAAGCGGGGGCTGGGCGAAGCTACCCCTTTATCCGAATTCGCGTCATCCCCTGTCGTATAAGAAGTAGTCTGGCAGGTCTTTTGTACTGAACTCTGAACTATGTTCTGAGCTTGGGTTCCCGTAATTAATCCCCATCTGTCGGCGCTGTTTCGCTCCGAGAAGGTTTTCCTATTAAGCGCACCTGAGTCCGCTGCGGTGGGAACAACTGTATTGTCGAGATGCCCGGAGTATGCCAAAAATGGAGCGATCATAACCAAGCCAATAATTGTTGTACAAAAACGTAAAAAAACCATGTGAAATTCTCCTTAAAAAATCAAAAATTTGAAATTGGACAGAATGGCGCTAACAACTAGCATTATATCCGTAGTTGAGCTTTTAAAACGCACCCTGGGGAGAAGGAACGGGGCCAAGAAACGGGGTCAGGTCTTGCTTCTTGATGTTGCTGTAGCTCCATTTTCCAGATGTAATAAATTAAAACCCAACGGATTTTTGAATGCCAGGAACGGTTAATGATAGGCTCCACTTGCGTTCAACCAACCTGCTCGACTTGATTGTTAATTTATTATGGTGTTTCGCGATCGTGGAGTTTCGCTCTGATCGAGCGTGGATCACGTGCACAATGAAAAAGCCCAAATACAACAATTTGGCCATCTTTTATCATAAAATAAATAGCGTATTTTCTATTCTTGTCTGAAGTTCTTCGAGAGTTAAAAGGTTTCCAGGAGCAGATTCATGCATTCTGAGCCTTCTATCCAATTCATCTATATGGCTACGTGGAATGGGTACTACAGACTCATCCAAAGCTATGCTGTCCCAAATATCTTCAACCAATAGGATTTTTTCCTGCGCACTTAATTTGGCAATTTCTGGAATTTCACTTATACGCACGGTTACCTCCTTTTATAATGGTCCTTACACTATTTTAGCCTTATTGTAAGTATTTTAGAGGAGGGAATCAACCTGATTTTGTTGTTAGTTTTTAAGATTATTTTCAAGTGTTTCATTTGTGGCTCTTTCCGGTACTCTCCTGATTTATATTGTTAAAATTATGATCCGGAACATACCCCATCTATTTATCCCTGTTTGATGAGACTCATACGTTGAATTGTTTACGTATTTACATACAAATATTGATATTATATAATATTCCAAATATTAAAGAGAATGTTCTCAAATGACACCTTCAGATAAACTAAATATTTCAGGAGACTCCAGGTAAAGGTTTTTTATGGAAATCAGAAAATTCAAAAGGCTTCTCGTTGCCAACCGTAGTGAAATAGCGATACGGGTCTTCCGGGCAGCGCACGAGCTTGGTATCAGAACCGTGGCGATATATTCCCACGAAGACCGTTTTGCACTTCACAGATTTAAGGCAGATGAAGCGTATCAGATCGGAAAGGGTAAGGAACCGGTCAAGGCTTATTTGGATATAGACGGAATCATTCAGCTTGCCAAAGACAAGGAAGTTGACGCCATACATCCGGGTTATGGGTTTCTCTCAGAGAATGCCAATCTTGCCCGCGCCTGTGAACAGGCGGGCATTGCCTTTGTAGGTCCCCGTCCGGAAATTCTTCAGGCGCTTGGCAACAAAACATCGGCCAGGAAAATTGCTGAGGAAGCACAGGTTCCCATACTTTCCGGATCTAATCATCCTATTAAAAGCCTGGACGAGGCAAAGTCTTTTTGCAACACCCTGGGTTATCCAGTCATAATCAAGGCCGCTCATGGCGGTGGTGGCCGCGGTATGCGCGTGGTTCGAAGCGAGTTGGAATTGAGCCATCGCCTGAATGAGGCGCAGCGTGAATCTTTAACAGCCTTCGGTTCTGAGGAGTGTTTCATTGAAAAATACGTCGAAAAGGCGCGCCATATAGAGGTGCAGATTCTCGGTGACAAGCACCATAATATTGTACACCTGTTCGAACGCGACTGTTCTCTTCAGAGACGACATCAGAAAGTTGTTGAGATTGCCCCTGCGCAAAATCTTGAAAAAAGCCTCAGACAGCGCATCTGTGATGCAGCCGTAAAAATATGCAAATCTGTAAATTATGATAATGCCGGTACCGTAGAATTTCTCCTCGACACGGAAACCAATAAGTATTATTTCATCGAAATCAACCCCAGAATTCAGGTCGAACATACCGTTACTGAAACCATAACAGGGTTCGATCTGGTTAAGAGACAGATATTAATTAGTGAAGGGTTCCCCCTTAATTCACCGGAAATCCGTATACCGAACCAGGAAGCTATTCACATTAATTGCATTGCCTTCCAGTGCCGGATTACCACAGAAGACCCCTCTAACAAGTTTATTCCAGACTACGGTCGCATCCAGCATTACCGATCTGCCGGCGGCATGGGCATCCGTCTTGACGCCGGGACTGCCTTTTCAGGCGCTCTTGTAACGCCATACTACGACTCTATGCTCGTAAAAGTTACGGCCTTTGGAACCTGTTTTGAAGAAACAGCGCACCGTATGGACAGGGCATTGCATGAGTTCCGGATACGTGGTGTAAAAACCAATATTCCGTTTCTCATTAATCTGATAAACCACAGAGATTTTCTGAAAGGCAAATGCACCACGCGTTTCATTGACGAAACTCACAATCTTTACAATTTCCCGATCCGCAGGGACCGTGCTACCTGCATCATGCGTTTTATGGGAGACGTCACGGTCAACGGTCATTCTCTCATCAAGGAAACACCGAAGTCTGTATGCCGCCGCAAAGCGCCGGCTCCTGCTGTTGACCATAATAATCCCAGACATAAAGGCAGTCGTGACCTCCTTCTGGAAATGGGGACTACAAAATTCACACAGCACATCCTCAAAGAGAAAAAACTGCTGTTAACGGACACGACTTTCCGCGATGCGCATCAGTCACTGTTGGCTACCCGCATGAGAACTATAGACATGCTGAAAATAATAGAGGTCTATTCCAGAAACCATGCTGATTTCTTTTCGCTTGAGATGTGGGGTGGGGCAACCTTTGACACCGCCATGAGATTTCTCATGGAATGTCCCTGGGAACGACTCCGTTCCATGCGCAGTCTGGCGCCCAATATACTCTTTCAGATGCTGCTCAGGGCCTCTAATGGCGTTGGTTATACCAATTACCCTGACAATGTCGTCAAGGCGTTTATTAAACAGGCGGCAGAAAGCGGTATAGATATATTCCGTGTCTTTGACTCTCTGAACTGGGTTACCAACATGAAAGTGGCGATGGATGCCGTCCTGGAAACCAATGCCCTGTGTGAAGCCGCTATATGCTATACGGGAGATATTTTGGATCCGAAACGGACAAAGTATACGCTGGACTATTACATAAAAATGGCAAAAGAACTGGAATCCCATGGCGCTCATATTCTGGCGATCAAAGACATGGCCGGGCTTTTGAAACCCTATGCCGCCTATAAATTGGTGAGCGCCTTGAAGTCAGAGCTGAAGATCCCTGTACATCTTCACACCCATGACACATCAGGCGGTCAGATTGCCACTCTCGTCAAGGCTGCGGAAGCCGGTGTTGATATCGTGGATGCCGCCCTGAGTCCCCTTTCAGGACTAACATCTCAGCCCAATCTCAATACCCTCGTGGAAATGATGCGATTCCACGAACGCGATACGGGTATGGACTTCAAAGCCCTGGGGTTGCTCTCGGATTACTGGGAAGTAGTCAGAGAGTATTATGCGCCGTTTGAGTCCATTCAAAAGTCGAGCACTGCCGAGGTGTACCATCACGAAATTCCCGGCGGGCAGTTTACCAACCTCTTCCAGCAGGCGCATTCTATGGGGCTAGCGCACCGATGGCATGAGATCACTGACGTTTATGCGGATGTCAACCATCTCTTTGGAGATATTGTGAAGGTTACTCCGTCTTCGAAGGTTGTCGGAGACCTGACACTCTTTCTGGTGACAAATAACATCAAGGCGCAGGATATCGTTTACAGCGACAGGGACATTTCTTTCCCTACCTCTGTCATAGAATTCTTCGAAGGCCGTCTTGGCCAGCCAACCGGAGGTTTCCCGAAAGACGTCCAGGATAAACTATTGCGCGGGGCGACTGCCTCCACTGAAAGACCTGGCGCTAACCTTCCGCCTGTTGACCTTGACAAAATCAAATTAACAATTGAGGAACGAATCTCCAGACCCATCACCAACGAAGAACTCATGTCTTACCTGATGTATCCGGATGTATTCATTAAGTACGCTGAGCACAGAAAGAAATACGACGATGTCTCTGTCATTCCCACGGATGTATTCTTCTATGGTCTGCCCATGAATGAAGAAGTCACCATTGACATCGAAGAAGGAAAGACCCTGATTTTCAAACTGGTAGCCATAAGCCCGCCAAATGAGGAAGGAAACTGTACCGTCTTTTTTGAGTTGAACGGTCAGCCGCGTGAAATAGTTATTGCCAATCGCAAGGTAGCCTCTTCAGTAATCAAACGTCCTCAGGCAGAAGAAGGAAACATCAAACACGTCGGCGCACCCATGCCGGGCATGATTGTCAATGTGAAAGTGACAGCGGGTGATAAGGTTGCCCAAAATGATCCGCTTTTGATCATGGAAGCCATGAAGATGGAAGCGACCATTTATGCTGAACATGATGGAGAAATTGGTCAGGTTCTGATTAAGGCAAGAGACTGTGTAGAGGCAAGAGACTTGCTGCTCGTCTACAAGTAATTGTATAATAAAAAGTCAAAATATCACAAAAAGCATGAAAATGGAACAACGGTGATTGAATACATAGATATTCTCCGGCGGGTTCAGGTTTGCAACCTGAACCCATGAGTTTATTTGGATAATAGCCGCTACCTGTCCGGGTGCGGATACGCACAGTCAGGTGAAAACGATGACGAACTTAACAGTATAAAAAGTGGGGTTCAAGTTGCAAATGTGAAATAGATTAAAATTATAAGTCCTTGATATTGGGCTGGTTTCCCGTTTTACCTTAAAATTAAGGGTTTATTGGCATTATACCTATTCTGTTCGTTTATATTAATTATATCCTTATAGATTGATTTTAGCACAGAATTAGCACAAATACCGAACAACAGGTATAAGACAATTTAAAAACTAACTCAAACTGTGTTGTAGTCTTTATAAAATTACAGGTAACGTTTTGCGGCTTGGCGAAGGGCGGGATTTTTAGCACTAAAGTTCATACGAAGCACAAATGTTTGGGTAAGCACAAAAGTGTCATCGAAGCAGGCTGCCCGCCTTTTGCCAAACCGCTGTTAGCCGCTGCTCTTCTGTCCGTCCGAAGCGATACAGTTTCAAGGTTGCACAAATGTTTATTAGAAGTTTGATGTTGGAATGTTGTCATATTTCTAAAACTCAGATTGCAAATACACTTGCAGAGTCAACAAACTCAATGTTTGGTTTATACTTAGGAAACTTATTCAAGATGTCATACTTCGCATATTGCAATTGATGTTGACTCTTTCCCTTTGTGTAAAGTGCAATTACTAACTCTCTTGGCTGGTCGTTTAATGCTTTTACAATGTGAGCATCAAAATCAGATAGTGAATTGCCGTAGATTAATAAAGGAGTGCTTGCTTTTGAAAAATTTTGTAAGCAGAAATAGAGATAATTACTCCTATAAATTGAATTCATTTTGTCTTGTGCTGTTCCCTCCGTAATGAATAAAGGAAAATGTCCGTTTTGAATTTCCGCGGCAATGATTTCTATTAGTTCAATTCCACCGCCACCTCTTTTAATTTTTAAGTCACGAATACCATGATTAAAAATAAATAGTGCTCCATGCAAATAGTAAATGTCCTTGTATTTGTATTCTTGGTGTGGCATAAATTGCTTGTAACCTGGTGCAGCATCTCCCCAAAAATAGTCCTGATATGCAATGTATGATTTGTCATTTCTGCTCTCATCAATTGATTTCATGATGATGTGATACAAAAACAAATCATAATTCGTTGTGTAAATGTTACCGTAGTTTTTGAGTTCGTTTGTAAATGCATCAAGTTTGTCCCAATCAATGTCTTCAACTCTGGGATGAATTTCTTTGATGGCTTCTATCAAACCATTTTTCAATGCTTCTATCGCCTGATTAACTAAATCAGTCGGAAGCCCAAGGATTGTATTTACTTTCAGAGAATGAGTGAGATAACTTAAAATCAGTTCAAAGTTTGTTGTGTCAAAATGCTGAAACAATGTCTTGAATGATTCTGTCGTCTTTGCAATAAAGGTATCAAAGAGTGAGGAGTAAAGAAATTTGTCTGAAAGGTTAATACTAAAACCATTACCTAAAAAGAGGTCAGGATTTTTGTATCGGGGACTAATCAAGTTCCATTGTCTAATACTGATGTTATTTAATTCTGTTTCTGTCATGCTGTAAAGTTTAATTGTTGTACTGTCTCCATAGAGTTGCGGCTAACGTTTCGCGGCTTGGCGAAGGTGGCGAGTTTTAGCACCAACTTTCATACGAAGCACTAAATTTTATATACCCACAAAACTGTCCTACGAAGCAATCCACCGCCACTTTTGTCAAACCGCTGTTACCACCAGTTATACTTCTTCGTCAAGCAAGGTAAAGTCCATTGCTACTAATAGTTTTGTTAAGCAATCATTTTTAATTCCAAAGTCAATTATTTCTATTTGTGTTTCATTAAATTGTGTTCTTATTGAACTCTCTCCCTCGTCTGGCTCGGATATAAAACCTCTTTTTATTAATATTCCCAACTCTTCCCCTAGTTCTTTTTCTGGGATTCGCAATTTTCTTTTGAGCTCGTTGTAATCTGCCTCAAAATTACCGACATCATTTTCACCAGTCTTAATAAGTATTTCTAAAAAATCTCTTGTTACACGAGGCAATTTGCCTAATTCTTTAAAGGACGTAATAATGTCATCGAGTTTGTTGTCTTTGTACTCAGCTAAAAATTTCTTGGCGTTTTGGCAAATGGTATTCGGAACAATTTCTAGTTTGTCAGATAGAGTTGTCGGGTATTTACCCTCCTTATTGGGAATTTCGATTTCGGTTATAACAATTTGAAACTCTTTTTCAAAAAGTTTATAAAGGTCATATAGGTCGTCATATTTAAGTGAAATAGTTTGTCGGCATAAGTCAGATATATCCATAATATCCGAAATTTCAAACGAACATTTTTTTAATAGTTTATCTTTTACAGTATCATATGTACCTTGCTTTTTACCCAAAATAAAAACCTTAATATTTTCATACTTTTTTAATTGTTCAGATGTAATGACTTCTAATGTATTATTGACTTTCTCAGAAGTGCTAGTTGAAGTTACTTGGTAAGCTATTTTATTTTTTGTGTCACCTAAGTCTAAGCCTGGTTCATTAGCTCTATCTTCATTAAGATTTTTCAAGTTTAGTCCATAACAAATATTAAGAACCTCTTTAATGAAGTCCTCACAGTATTTGTTTAGGTCGGTAAGTCCAACTTGGCAACGAAAGTCAATTTGTCCTTGAAGTCTGCTAAGGTCGTCAATTAGCTTTCCTATAATTATTCCTCTTGTTATCATCGTTGTTGTCGTCTTTATAATAGGAACGGGGTCTTGCTTCTTGATTTTGCAGCAGCTCCATTTTCCAGATGTAATAAATTAAAACCCAACGGATTTTTGAATGCCACGAACGGTTAATGTTGGGCTTCACTAACGCAGGCATAAAACATCCGTAGGTATTCCTCTCCAAGACCTGACGACTTCGCTTCGTACCATGCATACCCACGGATAACATCGTCTTCTACTTCTGGAAGAAACCGAAGGTTGCGCGTCATTTCCTTTTTTCTATTCTTGCCTGAAGTTCTTCGAGAGTTAAAAGGTTTCCAGGAGCAGATTCATGCATTCTGAGCCTTCTATCCAATTCATCTATATGGCTACGTGGAATGGGTACTACAGACTCATCCAAAGCTATGCTGTCCCAAATATCTTCAACCAATAGGATTTTTTCCTGCGCGCTTAATTTGGCAATTTCTGGAATATCACTTATACGCAATGTTACCTCCTTTTTGTAATTGTCCTAACGATATTTTAGCTTTATTTTACGCATTTTAGAGGAAGGAATCAATCTGATTTTCTTGCTAGTCTTTGAGATTGTTTTCAAGTGTTTCATTGAGTTTGGTAGTTTAGAAGGTACAAAGTGCAGAATGCGAAACAAAGCCAACAGAAATTTCGCACTTTTCAATGGAAGTATTTCTCTGCGTTCTCAACGCCACCTGCACGTCTTTAAGCCC
>DBJWYX010000008.1:1139-12564 GCA_052360825.1 Candidatus Wunengus sp. YC64 | reverse complement strand
CAGATGTAATAAATTAAAACCCAACCTTACACAACTTTAAGTCCTTGTCAAATGCCGGTATTTGATGCGATGGGGCTGGTCATCTGCCGTGCCGAGACGTTTTTTCCTGTCCGCCTCATACTCGGAATAGTTTCCTTCGAACCAGACAACTTTACTATCGCCCTCGAAGGCAAGGATGTGGGTGGCAATTCTGTCTAAAAACCAGCGGTCGTGGCTGATTACCACAACACAACCGGAGAAATTTTCCAGGGCGTCTTCCAGTGCCCGCATGGTGTTTACGTCGAGATCGTTCGTGGGTTCGTCCAGCAGAAGCACATTCGCGCCTTCTTTCAGCATACAGGCAAGATGCACCCTGTTCCGCTCTCCCCCGGACAGCGCTCCCACGGGTTTTTGCTGGTCTGCCCCGGAGAAATTAAAACGCGCCACGTATGCACGTGAATTGACCTCCCGGCTGCCCAGCCGAAGGTTATCCCGTCCCCCCGAAATTATCTCCCATATAGTCTTCTTTGGGTCGAGGGTTTCACGACTTTGTTCGACATATGCGAGCTTAACTGACTCACCCACTCGGATAGCGCCCGCATCAGGTTTCTCCTGACCAATAATCATGCGGAATAGCGTGGTTTTGCCGGCGCCGTTAGGGCCGATGATTCCAACGATTCCTCCACGCGGCAGGGAAAACGTCATCCCCTCTACTAGAATATTATCCCCATATGCCTTGGTGACCTTGTCTGCCTCGATAACCAAATTACCCAGTCTTGGTCCTGGTGGGATATAGATTTCTAAATCCTTTATCCGGTTTTCACTTTGTTGTTCAAGAAGCGATTCGTAGGAGTTAATGCGCGCCTTCGATTTTGCATGTCTGCCCTTTGGCGTCATTCTGATCCATTCCAGCTCGCGCTGTAAGGTCTTTTGCCGTTCTGTCTCCTGCTTTTCTTCCTGCTGCAACCTATTTTGCTTTTGCTCAAGCCATGACGTATAATTCCCCTTCCAGGGAATTCCATACCCTCTGTCCAGCTCCAATATCCAACCGGCTACATTATCGAGAAAATAACGATCATGAGTTACCGCGATTACGGTTCCCGCATAACTTTTCAAATGATGCTCCAGCCATGCAACCGATTCGGTGTCAAGGTGGTTAGTCGGTTCGTCTAAAAGTAAAATATCCGGTTTTTGCAATAATAACCGGCAAAGCGCTACACGGCGTCGCTCTCCTCCTGACAATACCTTTATGGGCATGTTCCCTTCGGGGCAACGCAAGGCGTCCATCGCCATTTCAAGACGGGCATCCAGGTCCCACGCGCCAAGCGCATCAATTTTTTCCTGTACTTCCCCCTGCCGTTCTATGAGCTTGTTCATGTCTTCACCCGACATCGGTTCGGCAAATCGCTCGTTGATCCGGTTGTACTCGTTATGCAGGTCTACCAGGTCTTGAACGCCCTGCTCCACAATTTCACGCACTGTTTTTGTTTCGTTCAGTAAAGGTTCCTGTTCCAGAAATCCAACTGTATAACCGGCGGAAAGGTTTGCCTGTCCGTTAAAGTCCTTATCTACTCCGGCAAGGATGCGCAGGAGGGAACTCTTTCCCGAACCATTTAAGCCCAGTACGCCAATCTTTGCGCCGTAAAAATACGAAAGGGAAATATCCCTCAATACAGGCTTCTTCTCATAATGTTTGCTTACCTTATGCATGGAATAGATGACTTTGTTTGGTTGTTCACTCATTTGGACTATCTCCCGGAAAATGCTCTCGAAATAACCGTATAGTAGTTTAATTTCTTTATCTTTTATCTTGCATCTTGAGCACTACTATAAAGATATTTTGTCGGTTTGGCAAGTCTCTACTATGATATAAAGCTGTATCTTAGGCATGTTGTACTGTGTAAGCTGTCGAGTAAACGAGAGAAGGGCATTTTTTAAGGATGAGCCGAACTGTTTTGAGATATGATATTGGACTTTAAGGGCATTACCCTCCCCTTTTAGTTTTCACAGCAAGTAATTTCTCAATTGACAGAAGGCCTCCTGAATGCTATAAGATGCAAAATTTAAACTATAGTTTAGTTAATGAATTGAATTCACAACACAAAATTGAGGAGGTAAGATGAAGACTTTTAAGTTTATTATTTTGACATCCAGTTTTCTGTCCCTTTCCATTATTGCAACGACGAATTTATTCGCCAAGTCTGAAGAACACGGCCATTCAATCCACTGGAGTTATGAAGGTGAATACGGTCCCGAGCACTGGGGTGACATAAAACCCGATTATTCCAAATGTAAGGGAGGAGAAAGCCAGTCACCTGTCGGTATTGCCCTCACTGACAAGGCAAAGCTGGAGAGTATAAATGTTAATTACTTTGCAACGCCCTTGAAGATTATTAATAATGGACATACCATCCAGATTAACTGTAGGAATGGCAGTTATACGGCAATTGGAAACAAGCGGTACGAACTCTTGCAGTTCCACTTTCACAGCCCCAGTGAACATAAGATAAATGGGAAGTCTTACGCTATGGAAGCCCATTTTGTCCATAAGGGTGAAGATGGCAAACTGGCAGTTATTGGTGTATTAATGGATGAAGGCAAGGGAAATGATTTCATAAAAACCCTGTGGAGTAATCTTCCAAAAGACGAAGGCAAAGAGCATGTGGTTGCAGATGTAAAGATCAATGCAAATCAGCTCCTCCCTCACGATATGAGTTATTATAACTACGCTGGCTCACTCACTACGCCGCCTTGCAGTGAAATAGTCAATTGGATTGTCTTGAAGACCCCAATCGAAGTATCAAAATCACAGATAGACAGATTTACTTCGATTTTCAAGAACAGTGCAAGGCCAATCAAGTCTCTCTGTGGTCGAGTCGTCAAGGAAAGTGAGTAATTTCTGCCTTAGGCATATTCTTTTATTCGATTAAAATGGCCAAGTTAAAACTCGATTTGCATGAAATATGTAAAAAAGGACAGTTAATAGAGACCGAACTCAATCGAGTTATTAATGAGGCCGTTGAGAAAAGGATTGCTATCGTGGAAATTATTCCCGGAAAGGGAAGCGGTCAGTTAAAAAAGACCGTCTTACGGTTTCTCAATCGGCCTGAGATAAAAAAACTTTATCACCGCATAGACAAAGACAGCGTAAATTTTGGAAGGCTGTTTGTGCGTTTTAAACATTGACAACTGTGCGCAATAACGGTCAGAAGCAAAAGGCAGAAACCTCTGTTATCCGCGAATATTCAGACCACAAGGCAGGCTCATAATTACCGATTGGTGTGACGATTATATTGCATGTCGTGTCTGTGATTTATTCTTAGGTGTGTTAATCATACCCACTTCAAAACGTATGGGCGGCGTGCTTGCGAGCACTTGCTCCGAAATGCTGGCTACAGCAATGTACAGGTTGAGCGATACCAGAACAATTGGTTATGGGGCCTCATAACAGCAAAGGCACGAGCCAACCACGATTAACAATACGGTATAGACAAAACACTTAAAGCTTTTGTCTATAAATATGAAGTTTGTCAAATTCGTTTTTCCACTTCTGAGTAGTATTCCTGCCGTCTTTTAAAGGGGGGGAATGACAATGATAGTACGGATAGTAACGATTGTTTTGTGTGTAACAATCTTGACGGGTTGTGCTAGCCAGATACTTCAACTACCAATATCTACCAACGACCCGGCAAATCCGAATGCCCCGGAATCTACGTTTTCTCCACGGGCTAATTTGCTCCAAGCCGAGATACCTGTCGCAGCCGAACAACCACCCACCGAACCAATATCGCCCATACATCCACCCACAACGGCGCCACCTACAACTTATGCCTGCCCGATGCACCCAGGAATAGCGCAATCAAGCCTTGGCAGATGCCCTGAGTGTGGGATGAGATTAGTTCCGACAGGACCTTCCAAAACCGAACCGGAGGGCAGACAATGATGTATAGATTGGTAGCCATATTGGTAATGATTACATGTATTGGATTACTTATTGGTTGTGCATCAGTTCCTAAAGAGGCAGGATTCCCTGATGTTCAGAAGCTCATTGAGCGGCGCATTAATCAGCGCGTACACTGGAATCAGGGAACGCCAGAGGATGCGGTGGTGGCCGATACTATTCGATCCATGCT
The DNA here is from genome assembly GCA_052360825.1 of Candidatus Wunengus sp. YC64. Taxonomy (GTDB): domain Bacteria; phylum Planctomycetota; class Brocadiia; order Brocadiales; family Brocadiaceae; genus Wunengus. The sequence continues at coordinate 8,452 of DBJWYX010000008.1, read as the reverse complement.
ACAGCAGGAACTAACTGTGGATGCTGCTGTGCAGATTGCATTACTTAACAACCGATCTTTGCAGGCAACATATGAAGAACTAGGCATTGCTCAGGCTGATGTGGTTCAGGCCGGCCTGTTGCGGAACCCCACCTTTTTTGCCGGCTTCAGATTTATGGATAGGGCTGTAGACAGGCATCGAGAGACCAACACTGAGTTTTCGGTGGATCAGGATTTCCTTGATTTGCTTATGCTTCCTTTGAGAAAGAAGGTGGCCGCAGCGCAGTTTGAGCAAGAGAAATTTCGCATCAGTAACGCAGTTTTGAATCTTGCGGCAGAGGTACGGTCGGTTTATTATACTTTGCAGTCCGATGAGCAAACGTTAGAGATGAGACGAACTGTGGCTCAGGCTACGGAAGCAGCAGCCGAAATTGCTAGCCGGCAGCTTGAGGCTGGTACTTTAAAACAGCTCGACGTGGCCAATCAACAGGGATTCTACTATCAGGCGAAACTAGACATGGCTCATACAGATATCCAGATCATTGCTGACCGTGAGCGTTTAAATCGCTTGATGGGGATTTGGGGAACCGATACAATGTGGAAGCTGCCAGGCAGACTACCCGAGTTACCAGAATCTGAAATCTCACTGGAACATCTGGAGTCCCTAGCCATATCACAACGCATGGACCTCGCTGCCGCACGACACGAAACACAGGCTATTGCTTTTGCTTTGTCATTGACGAAAAAATTTCGGTATTTTTCTGTATTTGAATTCGGCGTGGATACGGAACACGATGCCCCAGATCGGCTAAACCTCACGGGACCTCACCTGACCATTGAGTTACCGATCTTTGATCAACGGCAGGCAGCGATAGCCAGGTTGGAGTCTCAGCTGAGGCAAAGCCAGCAGCGGCTCTCCTCTCTGGCAATTGATATACGTTCGGAAATCCGCGAGGTACGCGACCGGCTTTTGGCCGTCCGCAACGTGATCAAATACTATCACGACGTTGTTCTCCCCCTTCGACAGCGGATCGTGGATGAATCCCAACTGTATTACAACGGTATGCTTATTGGAGTGTACGAGTTGCTCTTGGCCAAACAAAACCAGATCAACGCCGGTCGCGAATACATCGAGGCGTTGCGGGACTACTGGATTGCCTGGTCGGACTTGCAACGTGCCGTTGGGGGTCGTCTGATACCTAAAGAGGAAGCCATTCAGCCATCTTCGCAACCAATGGAACAACCAGCTACACAACCATCCGAATCATTTAAACACATTCATCATCATTAGGGAGATAAATCATGATTACTCGACGTAAAATGCTTCTTTCCAGCGCAGCAGCATTGCTAACCGGTGGTGTCTCCATGTTGTTAGGCCGCAAGCAACTCGAGGCAGTAGGCACACAGACCACTACCCAGCCCTCCCCTATCACGTCACCCACACATGGTTTACCCTACACACCGATTATTACACCCAATGGGGGTACACTCGCCTGGAAGTGGGACAATGGTGTTAAAGTATTTCACTTGATCGCCGAGCCAGTCAAGCGGGAGTTTGCTCCAGGAATGATTGTCAACTGCTGGGGTTATAACGGTCAGACGCCTGGCCCTGCCATCGAAGCGGTGGAAGGTGACCGTGTGCGCATCTTAGTCACCAACAAGCTTGCTGAACATACCACAATCCACTGGCATGGTGTACTCCTGCCCAATGGTATGGATGGTGTCGGGGGATTGAACCAGCCGCAAATCAAACCGGGTGAGACCTTTGCCTATGAATTCACGCTCCGTCAGCACGGCACGCAGATGTACCATCCGCATGCGGATGAGATGGTGCAGATGGCAATGGGAATGGAGGGCTTTTTTATCATACATCCGAAAGAACCGGAACAACCGCGGATCGACCGGGACTTTTGTATCTTTCTGCAGGAATGGTTTGTCGAACCGGGCACAGCCACTCCGAATCCGAACATCATGACCGATTTTAACCTCTTTACGTTCAACAGTCGCGTATTCCCAGGCACCGTGCCATTGGTTGCCCGTCTGGGGGATCGTGTGCGCATTCGGATCGCCAACCTGAGCATGGACTCCCACCCGATCCATTTGCATGGTTATAACTTTAAGATTACTGGTACAGATGGTGGGCGAATTCTTCCTTCAGCACAATGGCCTGAAACTTCAGTTAACGTACCACCAGGTACCACACGTGACATAGAGTTTGTAGCAGATGCTCCTGGAGACTGGGCTTTGCACTGCCACAAGAACCACCACGTCATGAATGCCATGAATCATGACGTACCGAATATGATAGGAGTAAATCAGAGTGGAGTGGAACGAAAAGTACAAAACTTGCTGCCAGATTATATGGCCATGGGTGAGAGCGGAATGTCCGAGATGGCAGTGATGAACATGCCCTTGCCAAAAAATACACTACCCATGATGACCGGAAAAGGGCCGTTTGGACCAGTCGAAATGGGCGGAATGTTTACCGTGTTAAAAGTGCGCGAGAACATTACCAACTACGATGATCCTGGGTGGTACCAGCATCCTAATGGTACTGTAGCTTGGCAAGTAGATGAATAACCATTAATAACTGCGTCTCACTGCTGATTCGAAAAGTAGAATGACTGCTATTTAAAGGTGGTAACTCCAATTATAATAATTGAGACTTCACTTTATAACTGCTTGCAGTTAATCACCAAAAATCATCACTAAAAGTCTTAAGCACTTCACAAAAAGATAAAACTGTTGTGTAAAAAATCAATTATTAAATCTACAAATTATGTTTGACATAGTTGTAGAAGATGTGATACACATAAACATAGATTTACAATATGTAAAAATACTCAGATATCTTATATGGATTTTTAAAGCATAGTTCTTATGTTAACAAAAAAACATTTATTAATGATAGGTGCTCTAAGTCTGATTATTATATATTGTTCCCATGCATCATGGGCATCCTCTCCAACCAACCAAAAGCCCGTGCTTTTACACTCCACAAACGAATTACTTGACGTATCAGAACAAAAAAGCACATCTCCTGGTACTGGAACGATAGTTGGCAAGATTAGCAATACTGATGGATTGCCACTTTCTGATATAACCATCAGCCTTCAGTCTCTTACAGAGGAAACGGCTTATGGGTCTGCATTTGAAGACGTAGCTACCACAGATAAGAAAGGAAAATTTAAGATAACCGGTCTGACACCTGGTACATATATTGTCAGGGCTACTCCTTCATCTGATGAATTTTACCTACCTAACGACAAATTCAACGTAACGGTAAAATCAAAAAAGACGAAGAAGGCTAAAATAAAACTCTCTGCCGCATCTCATGCCAGTTCTAAATATGTCGGAAGTACGGTATGTCTGGGTTGTCATCCTCAAGAAAAGGATTGGGAGGACACAGCCCATGCGAAGACCATCAGCACACCAACGTCTGAGACGGTTGTCGCTCCATTCAATGGAGATACCATCACCACAAGTGATAATAAAGTAAAATTTAAACCTTTTATTGATAACAATGAATACAAAGTGACACTCTATGATTTGACTGATGAGTCCATTTCCGTTACCTATACTATCGCCAGAACCCACGGCGGCGTGGCACTAGCGGGGAAACAGAGGTACCAGGTAAAGATTGGAAACAGCCATTATATCCTGCCCATACAATATAATAACCGCAACGTCGATGAGAGCGATCCCAGCGCTGCATGGGTCTCATACAATACGAGCAACTGGTACAATAGTGACAATACTTTAATAACTACTGATGCAGATACCCCTCCTAATAAAGATAAATCTTTTGAGCAGAATTGCGAAGGTTGCCACGCTACAGGCCTGAGTATAAAAAAAAATGATGACGGAGAGTTTGTTTCAGGTTCTAAAGAATCAGGTATTTCCTGTGAAAGCTGTCACGGTCCTGGTGAACTGCACGTATCAGAAGGCGGCGGAAAGTCTCGTCATATCGTTAACCCTGCATACCTGGCCACAGACCGTGGCAATGAAGTCTGCGGCCAGTGCCATATCAGGGTAAAAAACATGACAGGCGAAAGTGGGGCAGACTTTGAGACAGAATATCCCTGTATCATTAACGGTGAAGAGATTACACCATTTATTCCAGGCAAAATCCTAGCAAATTATATTGAGGAAACAGGCTTGGATGGTAAACCCACGGCTGGCTATTGGAATGACAATGATACTGCCACTCTTGGTGAGAATGTGTCAGAAAATAATCATTCGCAAAAACATCACCAGCAATATCAGGATTTAACCAAGAGCCATCATTACAATTATGCCGGGCTTAAATGCTATACTTGTCACGAACCACACGGTTCAGGCCTGAGTGGCACGCCCCAATTATTACGGGAAAGCGATAACAATAAGCTCTGCATTAACTGTCATGGTGATCTCGCAAAAACTATGAAAAAGGACGGTGGATTGCAAAACAAACATGCCAAACACCTCTATAGTTCATCCGATGTTGGGGGCAGCCTCTGTACGGGTTGTCATATGGTTAAGACAGCCAAGAGCGCAGTAGATAATGATATTTCTTCTCATGTCTTTGACATTATAAAGCCATACACCAGCGAGGCCATGGCCGATGCCAACACTGCGGAAGGCAAGACAAATAGCCCCAGCACCGTTGTTACCAATTCCTGTTACGGCTGCCACTCAGACGAGGATACCGACTACAGCGTGGAGCGATGGAATGAATGGGAAAAAGACGACTCATAAAGCAAAATAAGGTATTCATATTAATTATCGCCGTTCTCTTTATCCTCTTTGGATTCATCCTTTACTTCGGTGGTAATCAGATATACGAGAAAGAGGCACAATGGCAACACGGGAATACCGTTGCACGGCTGCTTTCTGGCAAAGAGATTATCGAGAAATATTTTTCTGAGTTTAAACACAATCTTTTCTTTCTCAGTGACCGCCCAGCTAACAGGGGTTATGTAAATAGCAATTTTGAATCTACTCTCTATAAAAATGAGACAGTTGAGATATTCCTCAGCTTTGCGAAGGCTTACAGACAGTACTCACAGATCGGAATTGTCGATTCTTCTGGACGGGAGATACTCAGGGTAGATAATAAACATGACAACACCAGTTTCATTGTATCCGATTCCAATCTAAAAAACGAAAAGTACCAACACTATTTTCAAGAAACAATAAAATTAGATAAAGATCTGGTTTATGCCTCACCGATACATTTGAATATTGAACAGGAAAATACAGACACCACTAACGTTCCAATAATAAGATTGGCAACTCCCCTGTTCAACTCCAAAAACGAAAAAAAGGGAATTTTAACATTAGATTTACATATCTCAAAAGTCCTTGAACTCCTCCCTGAAAATATGTTTATTCAGACCGAGGAAGGAAATATCCTATCATTAAAACCAGACGGGACTATTAACTTTTATAAATCAAACTACGTTTTTCTGGATAGTTCTGGCTGGCTGCATCTTTCAGAAGTAGAAACAATCCACTATTCTAACGTGGAATTTCTTCCCGGCAGAAAATTTATCGTTGCTATATACCACAGCCACCCTATGTTGAAAGCCGCATTGCAGAAACTCATGCTCGTATCGGTAATACTCCTTGCCTCGTTTCTTTGCCTCATATTGATTATCGGTTACTTAAACGTCGTGAGATTCAGAGAACTGATAGGTGCGCAAAAGGCCATTATATTCTCTCTGGCAGGACTTACTGAAAGAAGAGACCCGGAAACAGGAAGTCACCTGGAAAGAGCAAAAAACTACACGGCAGCGCTGACGGAACAGTTGCGGAAAAATAAAAAGTACCAGAAACTTATCACCACTGAATTTATTGAAGATATTTCCGATGCAGCGCCTTTACATGATATAGGAAAGGTGGGGATACGGGATTCCATCTTGTTGAAAGAATCACAGCTAACTCACGAAGAATACGAAGAGATGAAGGAGCATGTTCGTATTGGAAAACAGGTACTTCAGGATGCAATTGATAAATTTAAACTAAAACAAACGTTTCTTATTATGGGCAGAAATATATGTACTTGTCATCATGAAAAATATAATGGTAAAGGTTACCCAGAAGGTTTAAAAGGTCAGCAAATCCCCCTAGAGGCACGAATCTTTGCCCTGTGTGATGTCTACGATGCGATCAGATCAAAAAGGTCTTATAAAGATACATTGACACACGAAGAGGCGGTCGAGAGAATCAAGTCAGATAGTGGCAAGCATTTTGACCCTGATATTGTGGATGCCTTCCTGAAAATTGAAAAGAAGTTCGCACAAATATGCAACACAAAATAAATGTTGAAGAAGTTGTTCTCACGGTTTTCACCCTCCATGCATATCGAAACACCTCTAGCATTTCATCAACACGCAAACTTTTAAAGAAACCGATTTATTTATAAATTTGCAGATTATGTTTGACATAATGTAAAAGATGTGATAATTTTTAATCTACTTTTACATATTGTAAATTATTCATAGGCACTGATAAACTTGCAAACAGAGTATTTGTATTTTCATAAATCCTGCAATCAATAATTAGCAGATAAACAATTAATATTAAAAACCCATTTTGAAAGGAGGTAAAGAAATGAAATATAAGAATGTATTAGTTATTGTATCCATGCTTCTTCTTTGTTTTGGCTCACCCATTGGACTGGGTTACACCAGTGTTTACGGAAATAGTGATCATAGCAATCATGGTAGCCACGGTGATATGGATAAAACCGAGATACGAGGCGTGGTAAACTCGGTTTCTGAGTCAACCATCTCTATCCTTAACATGGATATTGATGCAAGTACTGCTGAAATATCGTTAATGCATTGTGATGATTCTCTTAGCGTAGATAATATTGCAGAAGGAGATATCATTGAGGCAAAGGGAATAATGAATGATGGTACTTTTATAGCTAGTATGATTAAACTAGAGGGCGCAGGAATGCTTGAGGGGACTGTTGAGGCTGTGGGCACCGATACGGTTACCCTACTGGGCAAAGGGATAGACACTTCTTCTGCTTATTGCATAAAAGGGAACCTCAAAGTAGGAAAGAAAGCTACCGTTTTCGTAAGAAGTACTGACACTGGTTTAACTGCCCTTGCAGTGAAGGCTAAAGGGATGCGAATGATGGAGATGGAATAATAATTAAGAGAAATCACGAGCTATTGGAATAATTGGATATATAATTTTTGGGCATATCAGGAGGAAGTATAAATGAAAAAAAGATTTTTGGGTATATCATTTTATATTTATAATTTAATATTTTTTGGAAAAATTCTTTATAGGAATAATCTTTTTTTTATTTAATCTTCTTCAAAAACATTTCCACCGGC
>DBJWYX010000008.1:0-1129 GCA_052360825.1 Candidatus Wunengus sp. YC64 | reverse complement strand
TTTTGGGGCTTTTGTTGTTGTCAGTAATTTCCATGCCGTTTGGCGTAAAAGGGGCTTTTGCCGAACATGTTGAAAAATCGTACAAGAGCTGGGCTAATAGTATTTATGTTTATACAGGACTTGGAGAGTCAGTAGATATCATTGATCCGGTGAAGATGAAAAAAATTGGAACTATACCAGGGATTGCTGACATCCATAACTGTTTTACTTCATACGATGGAACCTCTCTTTACATAACTGCGGAAAAAGAAATAGTAAAGGTAACCTTCAAAGGAAAAAAAGGCGGGGGTGAGATTCAACGAAATGAGCTAACAGCCGATGAACTTGCCCACGTAGCCTTGACCCGTGACGGCAAGAACCTCTATATCTCTGACGGTAAAGATAACGTTCTGGTGGTGGATGCAAATACACTGGAAGTGACAAAGACTATCAATATGCCTACGGGTCTTGACGATGTGGTTAAGATTGTGAAAGACGAACTGGGCAAATCATGGGACGATGCTGACAGTAACCCACATGGTCTTGCAGTCCATCCAGGTGGAAGATATGTTTATGTCCCTCTGGTCTGGAGTGGCGCAGTTGCTGTAATCGATACCACAACCAATGAAGTTGTTAATACTTTGTATCTAAATGCATCTGATTCAAGTCAGCCCGGCCATGGGACAACACCTGTAGCTCTTGGTTTTTCCACAGATGGTCATTGGTGTTTTGTCAGTTGCGCAGTTCCAGGTTACGAATGCATTCTGAATACCTCCGATCCTGCAAATCCACAGATTGAAACTACCGTTGCGGTTGGGCTTTCACCCATTCAGGTTCCTTCAAATCCAACCAATAAGTATTTCATTGCGCCATGCCAGACATCGAGTTTGTTGGATAATCAAGCGTCAACAGTGCCCAATCCAGTTTTTAATAATGCAGATTGGATTGACTGGATTAATGACAACAAAGACACCGCCCTTGACCTTGTCGAGGCATTATTCGGCGCGCTGCATGATGCGATGCCAATGGAACCAAATGACGATGAGCCAGATGCATGTTTTGTCGTGGAAATTGATGATAACTACGACAATGATGGTACATCATGGGAGGTAATAAGTATCGTGGAAGCAGGTGTGGGTCCACATGGTGT
>DBJWYX010000007.1:10010-23447 GCA_052360825.1 Candidatus Wunengus sp. YC64 | reverse complement strand
GTTCAAAGAAAAAAGTCGTTGGGTTTTTGTCTTTTAAAACCCAACCTAATTTAATGTTCAGGAATTTCAAACTATTGTTCCTCCCCCTTGATGGGGGAGGCTAGGTGGGGGTGAAGTAAAAAGTTAATCACCCTCCCCTTACCCCTCCCATCAAGGGAGGGGAATATTTAGTTGCCGAAGGCCTAATTTAATCTTTACAAGCTACAAAATTTGTAGCTTCAACAAAATTTGTAGCTTTTTATCCCGACTTCACATCACCTCCACTCGCCAAAATCCTAAAAATAATCAGAAATATTTCCTTCATAAAAAAGGGGGCGTATTTGACTTGCTTAGCAGGCGCATTTTACCTATGGAACATCAAAAAAACTTCCAGGAACTCCGCATTCCACAATTCACTAAAGACTAAATAGTAATAATTTAAGACGGTAGAGACAGGCTTGAAACCTGTCTCTACGCTTCGCTATCTGCATTTGAAGATATGCAAGGAATATAGATGGCATTTGTCTGAATATTGCCTGTGTCTTTCATGGTTTATTGTCGCTTCCTGCTAGAAATTTACCGTGTGGTATATGTGTTGCTCTATACGTAAACCAGAAATTCTGAAGAGACAGGTTTCAAACCTGTCTCTACGGCTTCGAAAGGAAATCAAAAAAGGAGGTGGGGATGTGAAAGAGAAATGAGGAAAAGAGATATATACAGGATTAAACATTGGGGCGATATATAAATAAGAAATTTTGTAATAGTTCAGCACCCCCACCTGACCTCCCCCATCGAGGGGGAGGAAATGTTTTTACCCCGCCCTTGGTGGGAGGGGTTAGGGGAGGGGGTGAACTGACAAGAAATTTTTAAACGTGAAAGGAGTTGAGATATATGAAGAAGAATAAAGGTTTTTCGTTAATAGAGATTGTGGTAGTGCTGGCGATCATGGGCGTCATCGCGGCATTCCTCACGCCGATGCTCTTCAACTACATGAGTGACTCGAAACTCAGAAGGGCGCAGTCGGATGTACAAAATATTGCTGCGGCTATTAACAGGTTTAACACCGATACAGGGGTTTATCCAGTATATACTGATAAGCCGTTACAAAAAGCGAAGGCTAGTGTTAAGGTGCTTGTTACGAATGGCAACGATGCAGAGGCTACAGGCTTTACAACATGGAATGAGACTTGGAGTACAAATTCTTATCTCCAGTCACATTTAGAGAAGGGACTCATTAAAGATGGTGTTTCATACAGTGAAGCAGTACAAAATCCAAATAAGTGGGCAGGTCCGTATATGACCGATTTTAAGGCAGACTCATGGGGAAACAGGTATTATGTATCAACGGAGGGTTTTACGCCTGGAAGTTCCAAGGCCGCATTCGTTCTTTCGGCTGGACCAAATGGCGCTATCGACACGGTTCTAAGCCAGGAATCCGGTACCTCAAGCGCTTTTGCAGTTGGCGGTGACGATATTGCTTACAGGATCAAATAATATCAGCGTAGGGGCGCAGTGCTCTGCGCCCTACAGAACAAATTCAAAATTTTTTCATGAGGAGGGAAAACAAAATGAAGTCACTAAAGAAACTATTTCGCAGGTTGTTAAAGTCGCAAAAGGGTATGTCGCTTATTGAAACGGCGGGCGTCATAGCAATAACCGCCACCATAGCCGCAGTGGTAACGCCCGTTGCCCTTGATAAGATAGGTGATGCAAAAGTACAAGCGGCAAAGGAAGATTGCAGTCAGATAAAAAATGCAATAACATCGTTTTATTCAGGCACAGGAAACTATCCCGCATTTTCCTCAGCCGGCAGTTCTACAACTTATGCAATACTGAGGAGTGGAGATGTGTCACAATTCTCCGAGAGTATATCAACGTCAAACAAGGACCCCCTTATTGGAGTCAGTGGCGATAGCGAAGGATGGAATGACAGTGGTAATAAAATAGATCTTATGAGAAATCACCTGGTATATGATAATGCCGGTACTAATGCTGAACCCGTTAGCGGTGTACACCCTTATGCTACTGCCAAGGTAACATGGAAAGGCCCTTATATTGCCACCACAGATAAGCAGGACCCATGGGGTCACAACTACCTGGCGTTTGTAGAAGGCGCATATAGTGCGCGCACAACCGTGGATGGGAAGAAAAATTTTGGTTGGATTCTTTCGGCAGGTCCTAATGGTAAAATAGAGACCCCGGTTACAGCTTTGACGGTGGCAGGCGATGATGTAGGTGTAGTTATAGGTTCGAAAGAATCTGGCGGGTATAGTGGTACTCAACAGTAAAATGTTGTTATTTTCAAAAGGGAGACGGGACAAAACGCCCGCCTCCCTTTTTTTGTTTATGGGATATCAACGTGCAGGGGGTGTCCAAAAAGCCCCAAAAATCGCAACCGTTGTATCAATGTAGTTCTTTGAAAAATAACCCTGTAGGGGTAAAATGTTTATAAAAAAATGTGAAAAATGAAAATTTTGATAGTCGATGATACCGTTGAAAGCAGAGAGGTATTGAGGTGTATTATTGAAAGGCACGGCCAAGAAGTTATAGAGGCGCGGGATGGACTGGAAGGAAATGAAAAAGCCCGCATCCATAACCCCGACATGATTATTATCGATGCCGTGATGCCAAAGGTTGACGGCTTTCTGTTTCTCAGAAACATCAAAAATGATCCGTTCCTTCACGCTATCCCCTGTATTGTCTATTCTGCAATTTATACGGACAGTAAGGACAGGGAATTTGCGTTATCCCTTGGAGCGGAAGCATTCATTTCCAAACCATGCACACCAGATGTTCTGTGGGGAGAGATCGAAAAAATACTTGAAGGGAAAACCCCTGCGCCTCCGGACACAAAAAACAGAATTATCGCAGAAGAAAATGAAATTTTCAAGCGGTACGATGATATCGTTTCCACAAAAGTCGAAGAAAAGATTAAAGACCTTGAAAATGACATCGCTAGGTGTAAGCAAGCAGAAGAAAAGCTTGCAGAAAGTGAAAAGAGCCTTGCCAATGCGCAAAGAATCGCACACCTGGGAAACTGGGAATGGGACATCGTAAATAACAGATTACGATGGTCAGATGAGATTTATCGCATATTCGGTTTGATTCCACAGCCATTCGACACTACGTATGAGGCGTTTCTGGCTTCTGTACACCCCGATGACAGGGAATTGGTAAAGGAATCCGTCAACAAAGCCTTACATGAAAAGCAGCCGTGTAGTATTGATCACCGCGTAGTCTTACCTGATGGGACAGAGCGGGTTGTCCATGAACAGGCGGAAGTCATTTTTGACAATACGGGCAAGGCAATTCAAATGAACGGAACGGTACAGGATATTACGGAACGCAAGAGGGTGGAGGAAGAGATTAACCTCTTCCAAACAATAACCGTGGCAATTGCCGAAGCAGATGATTTTTACACTGCGCTCAACATGGTGTTGCGTAAAGTATGTGAATCCACTGGTTGGATTTATGGTGAAGCATGGTTGCCTTCATCTGATGGCAAATGCCTCAAAATTGCTCAAGCGTGGTATAATCATGAGAATCTGGCTGAATTTGTAAAACAAAGCGAAAAATTTACCTTCCCGCCGGGCGCTGGTCTCCCTGGACGTGTATGGTCTTCGAAAAGGCCTGAGTGGAAATATGATGCAACTGTTGACGGGGATTTCCCCCGCGCAAAGATTGCCACGGAATTTGGTTTCAAAGCTGCAATGGGCATCCCTGTTATCTCAGGCAATGAGGTTATTGCGGTATTGAATTTCTTTGTACGGAAACGAAGAACAGAGGACGAACGATTAGCAAAACTCGTATCAACCGTTGCTATGCAGTTAGGCATCGTTGTCAAGCGAAAGAGATCGGAGGATGAACTGAGAAAGCTTTCTACGGTTATTAATCAGAGCATCAATGCCGTATTTATTACAAACTTTGAAGGGACTATTGAATATGCAAACCCGATGTTTGAGCAGGTAACAGGATATTCTAAAGGGGAGGTACTTGGGCAGAACCCCAGTATCCTCGCTTCCGGAGAGACCACCCACGCAGAATATGAGGAGTTATGGAGGACTATTACTGCAGGGAAGACATGGAGGGGGGTTTTTAAAAATAAGAAAAAAAATGGGCAATACTACTGGGGTAACGGCGTGATTTCTCCCATTATTAACGAAAAGGGGGTCATTACGCACTTTCTTGCAGTGCAGGAGGATATCACAGAAAAGATGAAATCCGAAGAAAGAATCCGATACCTTGCTTCCTATGATGAAACGACAGGCCTCTTCAATCGAACATGTTTTATGGGATTACTGAATGAGTGGATGTCACACGCCCAGGCCAGTAATCAGACAGGTGTCATCCTTTTGATTAATATAGATAGTTTCAGATTGATCAACGACGTCTATGGACATAGCGTTGGAGATAATCTCCTGCACCGCGTAGCAATGTTATTGCAAAATACACTTGCGGATATAGACCCTTCATATCTAAAAAAAGCGACGAGGGAGAGTGTCATAGGCCGTATGGGCGGTGATGAATTCTCTATTTTACTTCCGTCCAGAGGTGAAAAGGAAGGATTGGACATCGCTGAATACATCAGAAAGAGGCTGGAAGAGTTTCGATTTGCAGAAATCACCGGCAAACTCACTGCAAGCATAGGAATGGTATTGTTTCCGAGGGATGGCGTTACAATCCGTGATCTCTTTACCAAGGCGGATGCGGCAGTATATCATGCCAAAGAACTCGGACAAAACAGGGTGCATCTTTATCATCCGGAGGACCTGATACTGGAAAAGATGCACTCCAGGATTAAGTGGAAGGAGTGTATCCAGAATGCCCTGGAAGAAGATCGTTTCGAGTTGTGGTATCAACCGATCCTTGCCCTGAAAGATAATACGATTCATCACTATGAGGCGCTTGCGAGGATGCGTGAGCAGGACGGGACGATAGCCCTTCCGGAATTATTTATCAGTGTAGCAGAAAGGTTTGGTTTAATCTCCGCCATTGATTATGCAATCATAGGAAAGACTATGAGATTTCTGTTAAAGCTGAATCAAATGGGGAAAACGCTTTCATTTAGTATTAACCTTTCAGGGAAGGAGTTAGGAGATACAAAATTACTGGAATTCTTAAAATCAAAGTTAACAGCGACCGGAGTGAATCCAAAACAACTGATTTTTGAAATAACGGAGACTGCCGCTATCCATGATATTGACAGGGCTATTAAATTCGTCAATACATTAAAATCAATAGGATGTGGCTTTTCCCTCGATGACTTTGGTGTTGGCTTTACCTCATTCCAGTATCTGAAAGAGTTAAAAGTGGACTACATCAAGATTGACGGCTCATTTATACGAAAGCTGTATGCAAGCAAAACCGACTGCCTTTTCGTCAAGGCTATAACTGATGTTGCAAAGGGAATGGGAATTAAGACAATCGCCGAATTCGTGGAAAATGAGGAAACCATCCTGATTCTCAAGGAATATGGGGTGGATTATGCCCAGGGATATTTTATAGGGAAGCCGTCACCAGATATTTAAACGGACGAATAAGGCACCATACGATGTTGAGAAATTTTAAACTCCATATAGAACCTGTAATTTGGGCAATAATTGCCATAGGGCTGTTATCTATGGGCATTTCCTTTTACGGCAACTGGTCATGGCAAACAGCCATACAAAAACACCTCCCTTTAATCGATAACATCGCCCGCGCAAAGGTCGACATCGCTGAGGCGCATCTCTGGTTTGAAGAGTTGATGGGAGGCGACGAGACAATGAAAATCGAAGAGGTACGGACATTATTAGACAAGGCAATTGAGGATGTGGATAATGCCACGGAAGGAAAAAGCAATACGCCGGGGTTAAAGAGTGTCTCTGTAAAAAACCAGGCATTGCTCAATCAACTTAACCAATTGCAGGCATTAATCCATAAGTTCGGGGATATTGCAGAGAAGCGCTGGCAAATGCGGGACACCAGCGGTATTGGAAGTCCGTTAGACCAGACCTTCGACGAAATGTTTGAAGATGCGCTTTATAATGCTGACGTTGCTGATAAACTTGCACATCTTCACGTCAGCACAGAACTTACAAAGCTGAAGTGGATTCACGGGTGTATCCTGGCGTTATGGGCGGTCATTATCCCAGGAACATCCAGTGTGCTTTTCATTAATAGTCGTAAACGAAGGTTATTAGAAGTATCACTCAAAAAATTATCCAGCGCAGTTGAACATAGCCCCTGTACAGTCGTGATTACAGACGTCAAAGGCGACATAGAATATGCAAATCCCAAGTTTACCCAGTTAACTGATTATACCCGGAATGAAGTCATAGGGAAAAACCCGCGTTTTCTTAAAAGTGGCAAAACACCCCCTGAAACATATAAGCAGTTGTGGGAAACCATTACTTCGGGTTACGAATGGCGGGGAGAATTTTGTAATCAGAAAAAGAATGGCAAACTTTACTGGGAATCTGCTTCCATCTCACCTATAACAAACATAAAGGGCATGATCACTCATTTTGTTGCGGTGAAGGAAGACGTTACCGAACGTAAATTAATAATAGAAGCCTTACAGGAAAGCGAAGAAAAACTAAAAGCCATTTTAGATAATACCACCTCAGTTGTCTATGTGAAGGATATCTCCGGACAATATACATTTATTAACAGACAATACGAAAAACTATTTCATGTGAAACGAGACGAAGTAAAAGGCAAGACAGATTACGATTTATTTCCAAAGGAGATGGCTGATGCATTTCGGGCAAATGACCTTTGTGTACTTGAGGCAAAAGCCCCGCTGGAATTTGATGAAGTGGCTCCTCACGAGGACGGATTGAACACATACATTTCGATAAAATTTCCGCTCTATGACTCTGAAGGCGTTATTTATGCGGTTTGCGGCATTTCAACCGATATTACCGAACGAAAATGCATGGAAGAGACCATCCGGCAGATGGCATACCATGACACCCTCACTTCTCTGCCCAACCGTGCCCTGTTTGAAGACAGATTTGCCGTGGCGCTTACCCATGCCCACCGTAACAATGAACTTTTATCCGTTATGTATTTAGACCTTGACGGGTTTAAGGACGTGAATGACACGTTTGGACACAGGGTGGGTGACCGATTGCTGCAATGCATTGCAGAGAGATTGAAAAGGTGTCTGAGAGACAGTGATACTATTGCACGGCTGGGGGGTGATGAATTTGCCGTATTGTTGCCAGGGATCAGCCAGGTGAGCGACATTGCCCACATTGCAGGAAAAATCACAGAAAGTGTAAAACAACCGCTGCAAATCGAATGCAAAGAAATATCCGTCACTACAAGCATTGGTATTGCCCTCTTTCCAGACGATGGTGAAGATATTGTAAAACTGCTCAAGCACGCGGATGATGCCATGTACCGGGCAAAGGAAAACGGCAAGAACAACTACCGGTTCTTTTCGGATAAACTACTCCGTTCAGCATGACAACAAAGTCTTTCCTTCGCCCTTTTACCATTCTGAGGCGAAGTCGAAGAATCTCAAGGCTCAGGACGACGTCTGAGCGACAGCGAAGAATCTAAGTTGAATGCTAAGGAAATTCAAAGTTTTTCATAATACCATTAACACACCCCTCAAGAGGGGAATTATGGTAGTCCCCTCCTGGGAGGGGATTCAGGGGTGGGTAAAGAATAGCCGTTGGGTTTTTGTCTTTTAAAACCCAGCCTAATTTATGACCATGGTTATAGCAGCACAAATAGTTGCCGGAGGGTGCATTTAATGGACAAAGAAATCCGAGATTCAGGAATTGATATTGTCGGCACCATTTCATGGGGAACACACCTTTGCTTATTTTACAAGAGCAGAAAAGACCTTGTTGATATCCTTGCTCCCTATTTCAAGGCTGGATTGGAAAATAATGAGTTCTGTATGTGGGTTGTTTCGGAACCCGTCAGTAAAAAACAAGCAATACAAATGATGGAGAAGGCATTGCCAGGTTTTGACCAATATTTAATAAAAGGGCAGATGGAGATAGCATCATACGATGAATGGTATGTAAAAGACGGTTCGTTTGATCTGCAAAGGGTTCTTAACGGGTGGGTTGACAAGCATAATCAGGCGCTTGCCAGGGGTTACAATGGCATAAGGATAACAGGAAACACAACGTGGCTTGAAAAGAAAGAATGGAAAAGTTTTCACCAGTATGAGGAAGCGGTACACGGGGTTATTGGTAAATATAACATGATAGCAATTTGTTCTTACTCACTCGATAATTGTGGGGCAGGAGAAGTTATTGATGTGGTTTCTAACCATCAATTAGCCATTATTCGACGAGAGGGCGCATGGGAGGCTATAAAAAGAGCAGAACACATATCATCTGAGACAGCCGGGGTTATTAAAGCTCAGAAGCGAGAAATTCATGTGCACAGGCAAACGGAGAAGAAATACATGCTGTCACTCAGTATTCTCGAACAGTTGAATACAGGCGGCAAGAAGCGTGATGTAATCAGTAAGATACTCCGATTGATTAAGGTGTTTGCTGGTTTTGAGGCAGTTGCCGTACGCCTGCGGGAAGGCAATGATTTCCCCTACTTTGTGACGAGCGGGTTTCCTCCCGAATTTGTTGAAGCTGAACGGTATTTATGTAACCGCGACCATGTCAATGAGCTTGCCCGTGAATCGAGGGGCAACCCATATCTGGAGTGTATGTGTGGAAACGTCATATGCGGACGTACCAATCCGGCATTGCCTTTCTTTACAAGCGGGGGCAGTTTCTGGACGAACAGCACGACGAAACTCCTTGCTGATACAACAGAAAAAGAACGTCAGGGACGTACAAGAAACAGATGCAACGGAGAGGGTTATGAGTCAGTGGCGCTCATTCCCATTAAATTTAATACAGATACTATTGGACTCCTGCAACTCAATGATAAGCGCCCCGGTATTCTTACTCAGGAACTGATTCAATTTCTCGAGAGAATCAGCAACAGTATTGGAGTTGCGCTTGCCAGATGCTCAGCGGAAGAGGAAGTAAAACAATTTAATGTCTTCCTGAATAAAAAGGTTTCAGAACGTACTGCAAAGCTCAAGACAACCATTAAGATGCTGAAAGGTGAGATTGACAAGCGTAAAAAGGCGGAGAGCAAACTTTTGAAATTTTACCAGGCAATTGAAAAGAATCAGGGAATTATCTTTATTACCGATGTTAAAGGTAATATTGAATATGTCAATCCCAAATTTACAGAGGTGACGGGATATACTTTTGCGGAAGTCGAGGGAAAGAATCCGCGTATATTAAAATCGGGTGAAACCCCGCCGGAAGAATATAAAAAACTGTGGAGTGCGATAACCGCCGGAGAGTTATGGCATGGAACATTTTGTAACAGGAAAAAGAGCGGCGATCTCTACTGGGAGTCAGCCACCATTTCACCAGTGATGTCCCCGGAAGGGGTAATTACTCATTTTATTGCTGTTAAAGAAGATATTACGAAACTTAAACGGACAACCAACCATCTGGCGGAAGCTAAACAAAAGTTGCGAAAGGCAAATGAGCGATTACACTATATCCTTAGTAAAAATCCTGGCATAGTTTATGCTTGTGGGATTGGTGGAGATTGGCCGTGCATATCTATCAGTGAAAACGTAAGAACTGTGCTTGGGTACGAACCGCATGAATTTATAAACGACACAAAATTCTGGATTACTCATATCCATCCAGAAGACGTTCCGCTTGTTCTTAATAAATTGCCCTTAATATTTGAAAACGATTATTACCACCATGAGTACCGCTTTATGCATAAGAACGGGAATTACCTGTGGATGCATGATGAATTACGATTAATTCGCGACGAAAAAGGCAACCCGGTTGAGTGTGTGGGTTTCTGGCTGAACGTTACGGAAAAAAAGCTTCTGGAAGAACAATTGAGACAATCGCAAAAAATGGAGGCATTGGGACATTTCGTTGGTGGTACAGCCCATGAGTTTAACAATATCCTGGGGATTATAAGAGGTTATACAACTATATTACAACAGGAAATAGAGGAAGATACACCTGCAAAAAAATATGCCGTTCGTATTTTTAACGCATCAAACAGTGCTGCGAGTATAATAAGGC
This sequence comes from Candidatus Wunengus sp. YC64, assembly GCA_052360825.1. Classification (GTDB taxonomy): domain Bacteria; phylum Planctomycetota; class Brocadiia; order Brocadiales; family Brocadiaceae; genus Wunengus. The sequence goes on along the minus strand of DBJWYX010000007.1, from coordinate 13,386 downwards.
GGCTGCTAGCATTCAGCAAAAAATCAGAGACATCCATGAAAGTATTGGATTTGAACAGCATTGTGGAGACAACTGCTCAGTATAACCTGAAGGTAATCATGAAGGAAGACATCGAAGTAAAAATATACCTTGCAACTGCGGGTTTAAATATCAGCGCCGACCCGGTTCAAATAGAGCAGATACTGTTAAATCTGGCAATAAATGCAAGGGACGCCATGCCCGATGGCGGGACATTCACGATACGCACAGAACCGATTACCATAGATAATAGCAAAAAGAAGTCTCCACACATTGCCTCGGGCAGGTACGCCCTGATGACAGTAACAGATACCGGCGCCGGAATGGAACAATGGGTCAAGGAGAGGATGTTTGAACCGTTCTTTACGACAAAGGAAGTCGGGAAGGGAACCGGACTTGGGCTTCCAATCGTATTTAACATCGTTAAGCAACATAATGGTTTTATGGAAGTTTTCAGTGAGTTGGGTAAAGGAACTGTATTTAAGATATATCTGCCAATAATTAACGTAGAAATAACAGTTAAAGATGATGAAATATCTTTTAAGGGAAAAAGACGTCAATTTAACGACAAGTTGACTGTGCTTCTTGCAGAAGATGAGGAAGATTTGAGAGAGATAACTGCAAATATCCTGAAAAATGCTGGTATTACCGTTATTGAGGCCAAAGACGGAGAGGATGCAGTTGCACAGTTTAAGGAAAATAAGGATAAAATTCAACTGGTGATTCTTGATTTAGAAATGCCTAAAATGAGTGGTACGAGCGCTTCTACGGAAATTAAAAAGATAAAACCGGACGTTAAGGCGCTTTTTACGAGCGGGTATCCCTCTTATGAAACAACACGGGGAATGGAATCTTCCGCAGAATTACACTGCTTGTCAAAACCCGTAGATTTCGATGAACTTTTGAAAAAAATAAGGAAACTGACAGATTGTGCAGAATTTTGATGAAAAGGTTTGGTTTTATATCACAAGAAAAAAAATTCAAGTGTTGCACAGAGATAAGAGATATACTACTCAATGCGAAGAAGGTCTTCTATCAATTTGGTATTTGCAAAATACACAGGGAGAAGCATCTCATTCGCTAAATACATTTAAATGGCCCGAATTTTATCAGACTTGTTCATAGGAGGAAGAAATTCTCATGAAGGTCACTTCCAGGACACACTTTTATCAGTCTCCAGTTTCCCTTTTTTTTGTAATAGCCATTTCTATAACCATTACCGAGTATGCAATTATGTTCGGTTTTAGATTCTTGCCACATTTTTCCAATGTGGCAAAAGAAACTATTGATTCAGCGCTAATATTTGCAATATCTTCTCCAATGCTTTACTCTTTAGTCTATCGTCCGTTAAAGTTTCAAATTACCGAACGGGAAAAGGCAAAAAGAAATTGGGAAGTTACCTTCGACAGTATAAAAGATCCTTTGTACCTCCATGATAGCGAGTACCGGATTATCCAGGCAAATAAGGCATACAGGGATATAGCAGGCATGCCATTCAAAGACATGATAGGCATGCCGTACTATGAGGTCTTTCCAAAGACGGGCAGTCCATTCAAGTCATGCTCTAAGGCGTTGGAGTTAGAGGAGGAGGAGATTACGCTCTCTGACATAGACAAGATTTTCAGGATACGATTTTACCCTTTGTACGGTGACAATAAATACTACTTTAATTCCGTTCACATATTTGAGGACATTACTCAAAGAAGGCGGATGGAAAATGAACTAAAGGCGCTGAATGAGTCTTTAGAACAACGGGTAATGGAACGTTCAGCGGCAATCGTAAAGGCAAAAGAAGAATTGCGGGTAATCAATGAATCTCTGGAAAAACGTGTGTCAGAGCGAACGAGGGAACTGACAAAGGCAAACGAGGAACTACAGAAGGAAATTACTGACAGGAAACAAGCAGAAGAAGAAATAAAAAAGCTCAACTCCCTCCTGTTGTCAATCAGGAATATAAACGAGGTATTGCTGAAAGTTAAAGATGAATCTGAACTTTTCAATAAAATTTCCAGTTTCCTTTTAAACACGGGATTTATTAAGTTTGCCTGGATAGGTTTGATCGGAAAAGATGTCTCCGGAATAAAACCCGTTGCACATGCAGGATTGGATTATGGTTATTTGGCTTTAATAAAAGTAAAATTAAATGACCCTGTCTATGGTAGTGGTCCGGCAGGTGTTGCCATAAAGACCGGAGAACCGATATTTATAAAGGATGTAGAAAGCGATAATAGATATAAATTATCGAAAAGTGAGTTAACAAAAAGGGGTTTTGTATCTATTGCCTCCATACCATTAAGATCCGAAGAAAAAACAATAGGTATTCTTAACATTTATTCTGACAGGAAGGATGCCTTTGGTGAAAAAGAAATAAAGTATTTGGTTCAGGTAGCAGGAGATATAGGGATTGGTTACAAGTCGTTGATGCTTGAGAAAAAACTAAGACAAAGTATTGAAGATTTACATACCTCTTTGAATAGCGCCATAGAGGCTATTTCCCTAACGGGCGAATTTAGAGATCCTTATACAGCAGGGCATGAAAAACGTGTAGCGCAACTTGCATGCGCTATTGCAACAGAGCTAGGTTTCGAGGCAGACCGGTTAACAGGAGTCCGCGTGAGTGCATTTCTTCACGATATTGGGAAAATAGCCGTGCCGGCAGAAATCCTGAGTAAGCCCACGGCGTTGAGTACCCATGAATACGGTATTATTAAAACCCATCCAAAGGTTGGCTTTGACATACTAAAGAATCTCAATTTTCCATGGCCGGTTGCACAAATAACACTCCAGCACCATGAGACGTTAAACGGTTCGGGTTATCCGTCGGGTCTTAAAGGAGAAGAAATGTTGATGGAATCGAGGATTTTAGCTGTGGCTGATGTTGTTGAGGCGATGACGAATCATCGTCCTTATCGCCCTGCCTATGGAATAGACAAGGCACTGGAGGAAATCACACGCAACAAAGGCATTCTTTACGACCCCGGTGTAGCAGACGTTTGTTTGAAACTCATAAGGGAAAAGGGATTCCGGTTTGTGGAAGAAACGGGGCAATTGGCACGAAATTACCCCACGCCCAGATCCTTTCCCACAAGGGGCGAGGGAACTTCTCCTTCTGTTACATGAGACATAACGTCTTAGGTAACAAAGGTGTGTCATGATACATCTTTGTTTAATCATCGGCATTCCACGATGGACGCGGGATTTGTTTTCATTTCCGGATGTCAAATATCGTTTGTTCTTGCAAAACAATAACTTACGTTAGGTAGCCATATATAATGAACAACCTTCCTGCCACGAGCGCCCTTGAACGGTACAAGTTTTGTTATTGATATTTTTCCATGTATAAAATTTCAATCAATTT
>DBJWYX010000007.1:0-9910 GCA_052360825.1 Candidatus Wunengus sp. YC64 | reverse complement strand
AGAGGATTTCAGGCAAACTAAAGATACCCCTCGAATAGAGTGAAGATGCTTGCATTGCATGGCGTTATATAGAATCTATAGGGAATGCCTTAAATAAGTGCAAAAGGTGGCAGGAGGAAACTCCTGCAACTGCTAGTTGTAGGGGCTGTCCAAAAAGTAATTTTTGCGAATTTGTTCCCCTGCTTATGCCTGTATAACAACGGGTTATCCCCAAAAATGGGGGCTAAAACACACCTTTTATGGGTATATAGCCCAACCGGTGATACGTTTTCGACAGCTCCCACTGATAGACGCTTGTACTGCCAATGAAGGAAATTGTGAATTCTTCCCTCTTGTGGGAACCCACCCCTTTGTCCCCTCCCAAGAGGGGAATATTATAAAAAGCGTCTCCGGGGGGAGGAATATAGAAAGTTCCTCCTGTGAGAAGGATCGTAAAAGTCCCCTCCTGGGAGGGAATTTATTAAAGTCCCCTCTAGGGAGGGGGTCGGGGGTGGGTAAAAAGCATAAGTTTTTCAAAGTAGGACGCAGATTTAGCGCAGATAATCGCAGATAAAATTATAGTAATACATCTCGATAAGGGCAAAACCCGAGTGATCGGGTGGCGCAAAGTTTAAGGGTCTTTAAAATATTTTCCTGCAAAAGCAGGAAAATATAAAGATAGCCTTACTGCCGAAGATGTTGTGAAAAACGTATCTTCGCAGTAAGGCTTTTTTTAAAAGGACTACAAGTGAGATTTCATACCATACCTCCCTATCGTTTGATATTTTACTGGAGTGCGCCCCTAAAACCAAGGCAATGTAAAAAAGTATTACGTCGCATCCGGATTATCTCTGATATTGAAGGGACGCTAGATATATGAAGGAAAAAATTAGCGGGTTTTCAATAAAGGCAAAACTAATACTTTTTTCACTCTGCATATCACTCATACCCATTGCCACAGTTACAGCGATATACTATCTCAATGCCGCAAATGAATTAAAGCGTAATAAATTTGATGAGTTAAGGGCAGTTGGAAAGTCAAAAAAACTCCATGTCCTGAGTTTTATACAAGCAAAGAGAGACCGGGCTGCAGACTTTAGTTCGGATGGATTTGTAAGAGAATTTGTAAAAAAAATAAACGAGTATAAGTCCTTGCCTGACGCTGTTAATGCCCTGAACAGACACCTCCTGGAAAACAAAAAACCTTTGGACCCACATATCACTTCAATAGAAATTGCCAACAAAAATGGAATAGTTATCGCATCTACACACGAGGCATTAATGGGAAATGATGTATCCAATTATGAGGGGTTTAAACAGTCAATAAATAAAAGTTACGGAAGTACTTTTGTTGACCGTCCGGGTTATTGCGACACGGCTAATGCCAATGTTTTGCCTATGTATTCACCCATTATTTCTATAGCAGATAAAGAAACCATGGGGGTTATTATTATTTGCTTTGATATGTCTGCGTTTAGAAAAATTACAACTGATAGGACAGGACTGGGTGAATCTGGTGAGGTATATCTCGTTAACAGTGATAAAGTCATGATTACCGAATCAAGGTTTATAGATGACGCTGCGTTCAAGCTTACAGTAGATACATTGCCTGTCCATAAGATTTTAGAAGAAAACAAAGAAACGGCAGACATATATAAGGACTACAGAGGTATACCGGTTGTCGGTGTTTCTGCAAATATACCTGAATACAACTGGATTGTTCTTGCAGAAATAGATAAAGCAGAGGCATTTGCCTCATTGTGGACACTCGGTATTGCAGCCATCGTTGTTGGAGGTATAAGCGGTGCGTTAGTAATAATTCTGGGAATAGTCTTTTCGGTGTCAATGGCAAGACCTATCAGCGATTTAAAATATGCAACAGAGAGATTTAGTCAGGGCGATCTCGATTACATGGTAAACATTAAGCGGCGGGATGAATTGGGCAAACTGGCAAACAGCTTTAACGACATGGCTAGAAAACTTGCCCACGAAATTACCACACACAAGCAAACAAAAGAAAAACTCCATGAATTTGCTTACACTGTGGAAAACGGTCCAAGTGTAATTACTATCACAGATATAAAAGGAAACATTGAATATGTAAATCCCAGGTTTACACAGCTAACTGGTTATGCCGCAGAAGAGGTTATTGGGAAAAACCCACATTTTTTGAAATCAGGAAGGATGTCTCCAAATGAATATAAACAACTGTGGGAAACAATTATCTCGGGTAGTGTATGGAGGGGAGAACTTTATAATAAGAAAAAAAATGGCACGCTCTACTGGGAATCTGCATCGATATCCTCCGTAAAAAACACAAACAACGAAATTATCCATTTTATTAAGATTGCAGAAGATATTACAGAATGCAAGCAGATTAAAAAGAGGTTGGATACACAATATGCTGTAACTTGTGTATTAACAGAATCCAACAGAATTAGTGAGTCCACAGGAAAAATGTTACGGTCCATTTGTGAGTGTCTGGGGTGGGACCTTGGTGGAATATGGTTATACGACGTACAAGCCAACGTACTAAAGTGTGGTGGTATTTGGCATACACCATATCGGGATTTTCCGGAATTTAAAGCTATTTCTATGCAAATTGCATTTCCGCCGGGCGTAGGACTGCCTGGGCGTACCTGGACAAGTGCGAAACCAGCCTGGATTGGTGATGTTGTTGCCGATCCTAATTTTCCCAGGGCTGCAATAGCAAGAAAAGAAGGTCTCCATGGTGCATTTGGTTTTCCGATTATAAGTGGAAGCAAGGTGCTCGGTGTTATTGAATTTTTCAGTCATGAGATACAACAGCCTGATGAAGATTTACTTGATATGATGGGCGCTATTGGCAAACAGATCGGTTTGTTTCTTACACGGAAACAGACGGAAGAACAACTTCGCAAACTGTCACAGGCTGTTGAACAGAGTTCAAGTGTGGTGATGATTACGGACACCAAAGGCAACATCGAATATGTAAATCCAAGATTTATAAAACTAACAGGTTATTTTGCAAATGAAATCATTGGAAAGAATCCACGTATATTAAAATCTGGCAAGACACCGCCCGAAGTGTACAAGCGGTTATGGGAGACGATTACCTCCGGCAGCGACTGGCAGGGAGAATTTTGCAACAAGAAGAAGAACGGCGAAATCTATTGGGAATACGCATCTATATCACCCATCCGAAACTCGGAAGGTATCATTACAAACTACCTTGCTGTTAAAGAAGATTTTACTGAACATATGCAAACAGAGGAGACGCTGAAAAAACTTAATGAAACACTGGGGCAACGTGTTAAAGAACGCACAGAAAAATTGGAAGAAAGAAACGTGGAATTACACAGGGAAATTATAGAACGCAAACAAACAGAAGAGGAAAGGAACAAGAATATAGCAGATTTGAAGCATTTAATAGAATTCTCCGACTTCATGAGTATTGAATTACAGGAAGATATGATAATGAAACGTGTGCTGCATGTCCTTAAGGAATATTTTAACCCCGATATAATAGCAGTGCTAAAGTTAAACAATGAAAACAGGATGATTGATGTCCCTTTTGTTGATCCCCCTGTCGCTGTGGATAAACTTATTAAGAATGAGGTCATATTAGATCCATCACTCTGCCGTGTAATAAGGACGGGACAAAAGGTTATTGTAATGGATGTTGGTAAAGAACCTGGCTGTGAATGTATTTTGTATGATACAAAGGAGTATGGTCATGCATGTTTGCCGTTGAACGTCGGCGGGAATGTAACTGGTGTGGTTGTAATGATAAAGAAGGATACGGGCAGATGGAATGACGACACATACAGGCTATTAACTGCATATGTGGGAATTGTGTCATCTGCTATATACAGGGTAAGGCTTATTGAGGTTAACAAGCAGGCATCAATAACGGATGCACTAACAGGGATACACAACAGGCGGTTCTTTGATGAGATGGTGAGAAAACAGATTGCCCTTGCTAAAAGAGATAATGAACCATTAAGCCTTCTCATTGCAGACCTGGATCATTTCAAGAAGGTGAATGATACTTATGGGCATATAACGGGTGATATTGTTTTACAACAAATAGCCACAATTATGAAAACTTCTATAAGATCATCAGATATTCTTGCCAGATACGGCGGTGAGGAGTTTGTCATTACCATGCCATCAACTGGTTTAACCGGCGCGCTTGAAAAGGCTGATAAGATTCGCCATCATATTGAGTCGCTTGATTTTAATAATGTAGCAGGAGGACAATCTTTAAAAATGACATTAAGCATGGGCGTTGCCTCTTTACCAGAACATGGTATTGAATTTGTCACATTGTTAAATGCGGCTGACAGCGCTCTGTATAAGGCAAAAAGAGGCGGCAGAAACAGAGTAGAAGCTCCATAGATAGAAAGACGCATTATTTGCAAACAAAGATTTAATATTACTCAGCATTGTCCGGTTAGGAATTTGCACGTTTTGTTCCATTGATCTAAAGCTGTCATTCCCGCATGTTTTTGGCGGGAATCTAGGATGCTGGTATTGGACTGCCCGGCAGGGTTTGGTTGAACGGGAAACCGCTCTGGATTGCCGATATACATGCGGATACAAATTTTCCCCGCGCGTCAATTGCCAGCAGATCGGGCTTACATGGGGCCATTGCTTTTCCCGCTCTGAATGAAAGTGAAGTACTAGACGTTATCGGGTTTTTTAGTCGTGAGATAAAACAGCCGGACAATGAACTGCTTGACATGTTGCATGCTTTATGCAGTCAAATCGGGCAGTTTATCAAAAAAGCTGAGGTACTGGATATGCTCAAACATATAGCCTATCATGATACACTTACTACTTTGCCTAACCGCATGCTGTTTCAAGACCGATTGCGGGTTGCCATGTATCAGGCAAAACGTAATAAACAATCCGTGGCGGTAGTGTTGATTGATCTTGATGATTTTAAAGATGTAAATGACACTTTAGGGCACTTTGCGGGTGATTTATTACTCAAGGACGTTGCCAAACGGTTAAAGCGTTGCACCAGGGAATCCGACACGGTTGCGCGCATGGGCGGCGATGAATTTGTATTCATCCTGCAGAATATCAAGCATATTCGGGATGCAGGCAACGTTATACAAAAAATCCTTAAAATATTAGACAGTCCTTTTAAGATAAACGGGCATGAAATACGTACAAGAGCCAGTATAGGAGCAAGTCTTTACCCTCAGGATACGGATGATCCGGAAATATTGTTAGAATATGCCGATATTGCAATGTACCAATCAAAGAAGGATGGCAAAAGTACGTATCGTTTTTATACGGCTACGAATAAATGAATAATCGAGAGACGAGCCGTAATTCTACCTCTGCGGTTATTTATGTACAGGAATTTCAAACTATTGTTCCTCCCCCTTGATGGGGGAGGCTAGGTGGGGGTGAAAGAAAAAACTACGCACCCTCCCCTTACCCCTCCCATCAAGGGAGGGGAATATTTAGTCGCCGAAGTCCTATTTTGAATACATAACTCATTTGTGAAATAAATCGCTTGTAAAGTATTTAAGGAAGTAGGAAGCATGAATCTGGATTATGAACAACCTATAAAAATTGCTGAAGGAATTTATTGGATAGGTTATTATGACAAAGAAGCCGGGTTACATTGTAATCCGTATTTGATTATAGATAATGACGAAGCCGTTATTGTCGATGGAGGCAGCAGGCTTTCTTTTCCTACGGTCATGAAAAAAATACTGCAAACAGGGGTGTCTCCATTATCAATAACAGCTCTTATCTATCAGCATTACGATCCTGATCTGTACGGAAGTATCCGAATCTTTGAGCAGGTTATTGACAAGAGCAATCTTCTTGTCGTCTCAGAAAAGGAATATACCAATTCCGGCAACCATTGCTATAACAAATCCACGCACGTTACCCTTTCGGATATTAAATACAAATTAGAATTTTCTTCGGGTCGGAGATTGCTATTCTACAAAACCCCCTATTCGTACCTGGAAGGAAGTTTTGTCACGTTTGATCAGCAGAGCGGTGTTCTTTTTACGAGCGATCTATTTGGCAGTTACAGCAGAAAATGGGAATTGTTTCTCAATCTGGAAACTGCGTGCTATAATTGTAAGGATTTTACCGATTGTAATGGCGAAAAGAATCACTGCCCCATACACAGCATCCTGGACTTTCACAAAAGAATAATGACATCAAACAAGGCGCTGGTGCTTGCCCTTGAACAAATCGTTAAAATACCCTGCGCAATAATAGCGCCGCAACATGGAAGCGTCATCTATAAAAAGGAAGATATTCAGCATATCTACAGTCTATTGTCATCGATAGGCAACGTCGGCATTGACAGCGAAGTTGACGAACAGCTCCTCAAACAGCTTATTCGCGACTATGCCGCCGCTGAAAAAAAACTGGCGGAACTTAACCAGATAAAAAACAGGTTTCTTGGTATGACGGCGCATGACCTCAGGAACCCCATTGCCTCTATCCGTGGTTTTAGCGAATTGTTTCTGACAGAATCTTTCGGGACGCTTACTCCAGAGCAAAAAGAGTATATGCAGATGATCTATACAACGAGTGATCAGATGCTTTCCATGGTGAACGATCTGCTGGACGTTGCGGTAATAGAAAGCGGCAAACTCGACCTTAAGAGACAAAAAGGAAATCTCATATCCACTGTTCACGAACGGGTGCGAATAATCAGACCCATTGCTCAGAAGAAGAATGTTGAAATTCATGAACAGTTTGCTGACGACGGAGAAATATTTTTTGATCCACAAAGAATTGCCCAGGTTGTGGATAACTTGGTAGGCAATGCGATTAAATTTTCCCCCCCCAATAAAAAAATATATATCAGCTCGGTCCGGCAGGATAATATGGCAGGTATTTGCGTGAAAGACGAGGGTCCTGGATTATCACAGAATGACAAAACTAAACTATGCGGCGATTTCCAGACACTCTCGGCGCGGCCAACCGGTGGAGAAAAGAGCACCGGTCTGGGATTGGCAATAGTTAAAAAAATTGTTGAGGCGCATGGAGGGATATTGCAGGTTGAAAGTATTTCCGGTGCAGGGGCTGCTTTCAGTTTTTTTATTCCCAGGAGAAAAGACGCATAAGCTAATGGAAACAAAGAGAAGAGTAATTCTGGCAGACGATGAAAAGCATATCCGGGCTATGATGAAGGCTGTAATATCCAGTATGAACTGTGAAATAGTCGGCGAAGCTGCCGATGGACAGGAGGCGGTAGACCTTTACAAAAAGGAAAAGCCTGATCTTTTGCTGCTTGATATTAATATGTCACAAAAAAGCGGAATTGATGGTTTAAGGGAAATCATGCGCGAATTCCCCGCTGCCACGGTTATTATGCTTACTTCTGTTGTTGATATGGAAGATGTTAAACAATGTATTGATCTGGGGGCTGCAAATTATATACGAAAGGATACCTCCGTAACAGAAATGAGACAGGTTATAAAAGACACGTTAGAAAGATTACCGTGAAGGAGAATCACTATGTCTGATAAATACGACTTGAACAAAATATTCTTAGAAATCGAAGAAGATGAAAGACAAATTCAAACGGAAAACAAGGAATTGTCGCAGAAAGATATAAAAAATTTATTGCAAAATATGCAAATAAAACACAAGCATACCAATGACTAGAAATCCCTCATTTCTCCAAACGCTCGTTGCAGAGAAAATACTCAGAGAAGACGAATTACATAAGCTCAACCTCCAATTTAACCAGAATGCCTATGAAATTCTCATGCACCTGGTAACGAAGGCAGGATATTCAAAAGAAAGCCTGGGAAAACTATGGGGCGATTCTCTCGGCGTTACCTATGTTTCCACTGAAAAGTCTCTATTCCAAAGAGATGTTGTTCTGAAGATTTCCAGAGAGTTCGCAGGTAAAAACAACATTATTCTCATGTATCAGATGGGCAATGTGATTACTGCGGCGTGCTCAAATCCGACAAATTATATACTCATCGAAAATGCCGCATTACTGGCAGGAGCGGCGATCAATCCTGTTTTTCCATTCCCTGAAGAAATTCAGGATGCCATTCAAATACAGTATGTGTCAAGCAACTCGCTGAAAGGCCTTTCGGTTGAAATAGCGTCTCATGAACTTATAAAAAACAGCGTCAATATCACTCTGGAACAATTGAGAAATATTGCCGGCGACAGTGCCGTGATAAAATTAACCGATGATATAATACTTCTGGCAATAAAGGAGCGAGCCAGTGACATTCACATTGAATCAGCCGATGAGTGTGTCAAAATTCGTTTTCGGGTTGACGGCGCTTTACAGGAATTTCTTACTCTCGAAAAAACACTTCTCTCGCCGCTTGTGTCGAGACTGAAAATTCTGGCTAATCTGGATATTGCCGAAAAACGCCGTCCGCAGGATGGTCGCATATCCTTCAATATGCAAAACACGGCAATCGATATCCGTTTTTCCTGTGTTCCAACTATTTATGGAGAAAAAATTGCGCTTCGGCTTCTGGGCCAGGGATTTTCAAAAGAAATTCCGAAACTTGAAAACCTGCAATGCTCAAAAACTGTTTACACAAAGATTAAGAAAATATTGGAGCGTCCAAACGGCATTTTTTTTGTAACCGGACCGACCGGCTCCGGCAAAACGACAACGCTTTTTTCCGCCCTTCAATACCTTAACAGCCCTGACATCCATATCATGACAATCGAAGACCCCGTTGAGTATAGGCTTGATGGCGTTAATCAACTCCAGGTGAATCGTGAAATCAATCTTGATTTCGCCACTGTGCTCAGGGCATTTTTACGACAGGACCCCGATGTAATTCTCATTGGTGAAATCCGCGATCTTGAGACAGCCAGAATAGCCGCTCAGGCAGCGTTAACAGGGCATCTTGTGCTTGCCACCATGCACACAAACAGTTCGATCCAAGCGATTACTCGTCTTATTGACATTGGAGTAGAACCTTTCCTGGTAGCTTCATCAATAATCGGCGTCATGGCACAAAGACTCGTCAGGCGTATCTGTAATCATTGTAAGGAAAAATATAAACCGCCTGCTGAAAAGATACATGAGCTTCTCCTCTGGGACGGAAAACAAGAGGTGTTCTTTTATCGTGGCAAAGGATGTCTTTACTGTAACAATACAGGATATTATGGGAGAATCGCAATACATGAAATATTTATCATTAATGATGAAATCAGGAATTTGGTGTCTCACAATGCCTCAATCCTTGAGATACTGAAAATCGCAGAAAGGTGCGGTTATCAGGATCTGCGATACGATGGAATAAAAAAGTCGCTTCGGGGACTTACCACCATTAAAGAGATAGACAGTATAACTTTTTCAGATTAGGAGATGGAAACGGCATTTATTGCTTGCCAGGGAATGATTAATTAGGTAAAATACCACCGTCATCCCTCATATTCCGTATCTGCATGCTTTAGTTGCGGCTACGCAGCTTCAGGCTGCATTCAATAGTTCAGGAATTTCAATGTTTTTGGTAGGAGCCAACTCCTGTTGGCGAACGGGCGCTTATGCGCTGTCGTACACCGTCAATCGCCGTCGGGAGACGGCTCCTACCAATCGGGCGGGTTCAGGTTTGTAACCTGAACCCTGTAGTTTGAACAAGCGATACCCAGTTGAACAGTCACAACGCCCAGAAATACATAAACCTTCAGGTTCAAGTTGCAAACTTGAACCCGCAAAGAGTTATGTTGTAGAACGAAGCGATTGCTTCGTTCGAGCGAAGTAGCACTTCGCTCTACATCAACGAAAAAGTGGCCGAAGGCCTAATTTAATGTTCAGGAATTTCAAACTCACAGAAACCGTGACCGAAGATACGTTCCATGACAGTATTAGGGTCAAGGTTTTTGATTTTTGGTTTCGTTTCATGGAAAAGATAGGTTTTTCCAAGGTTATTGGTGTAATTCACCGGGATCATAAAGCCAATATGACACA
>DBJWYX010000006.1:0-24352 GCA_052360825.1 Candidatus Wunengus sp. YC64 | reverse complement strand
ACAGTTGTAGCCGGGACGTATGTCTTTACTCCCCCCGGATTTCATATGATTGGCATCTTTATCGGTGAGATTGATCTTTTCTTTTCCTTCCTCCTTCATCTCCTCTAACGCCTCTCCTATCTTCCTTTTCAGGTAGGTACGGTCTGATAACTTCTTCTGTAAGGACTCTTGTTCCGGATCGATTTTGCAACTCTCGTCTTCTTGCTTGTCGATGGCTTCTGCTTCCTTTAATAATGTTGCTATCTCCTCCTCTATCTCTGAGAGCCATTTCTCAAATCCAGCCCGATCTTTTGTCCGCTTTGCTGAGGCATTGCCTTTTATCTTTGTCCCATCCAGGTATATCTTCCCTATCTGGGTATAGCCTAATGTGCTAAATATCCTTACGATATCAACAAAATACCTCTCTATCTCTTTGAGATTATTCTTCCGAAAATCACTGATCGTTCGATGATCCGGTGTATAGCATTGCATCAGATAGATAAATATATGGTCACTCAGACACCTCTCTGCTAACTTCCTGCTACTACGCACTCCGGTTGCATATCCATAAAACAGCACACTCAAGAGCAACTTCGGATGATACGTACGTTGGCCTAAAAAAGAATACGTGGCTTCAATAGGCTCGGTATCTAGTGAAAATACAACCTCTTTCACTAATCTGCAAAGATGGTCTTTGGGTAGTACCGTTTCTATATAGTCTAAAAACGATTCCGGAGTAAATCCTATCAGTGGTTTCTGAAATTCATGGAACGGCTTGAATTTAGCCATATGATTGATCCTCCTCGGTTGGGTATCTTCTGGTAAGGGAAATAATGATACGGTCGGTTTGCTCGGTAAAATGGGTGACTTAAAGAAAAGTTTTACCTGCTTGGTGTGGTTTTGCTGTGAAGATTTCATTTCGCTTTATTATATCATTCAATTTTACCATCGCAACCGATTTACCCTCTTTTTCTGACTAAATGATGAAACAGAGACGCCGCATTCTCGGACAGCCTGTCAAGAGAGGACAGAGCAGTGAAGTGGATATAACATTAGGGAGCAATAGTTGTATACCAGCAGGCAAAACAGTAACGGCAAATATTGGCAAATTTGGTAGCAACCGCATATCAATTTCTCCAACGAGTGAGGTTACAGGCGAAAATGGTGAGGCTAATTTTACAATTACCGCTAAGAATAAGATAGGTAATGCAAAGGTTACGTTTAAAGCTAATGGTGTTAAGAAGACAATAGTTGTAAAAGTTGTAAGGTCATAAACAAGTATATTAAATGTATATGTAAAAGAGGCCGGAGCGTATGAGAAACGTTATGGTGTATTGTTTGCTAGTTGTTCTTGGGATTTTAGGTTTAGACCCAGAATTAACATTTGGACAGGTTGCTTTGACGGCTGTAGTGTCACCGACACCACAACCACCAACGGTAACAACAGGGAACGCAATTTATAATTACTCAGATTCTAGCGTAACTTTGACTGGAATAGTAAATGCAAATGGGTTATCAACAACGGCATGGTTTGAATATGGAACGGCCAGTACTGTGTATAACTATACCACATCCACTCAAACTGTAAGTGGATCAAGTGACACAACGGTAAGCCTTGAGTTGAGTATGCACAGCTTACCAGTTAGAATTGGAACTCCTTATACTTTTTATTATACAATTGCAGCACAAAACAGTGTGGGCACATCATATGGAGGCGAAAAATCTTTCGAGAGCCTAATACACACGGATTGTCCGTGTTCTGTATCCGGTAAAGTGACAGATGCAATAACTAAAGAAGGTATTAAAAACGCAATAATTTCTGAGAAAAGTAGCCTGGAAACATCTCTTACAAATGTAGACGGTTCTTATTCATGGTGGGATACATCTGATAACTGCCGTAGTGGAAATAGTTATACCCTTACTGTATTGGCAGATGGTTACCTTTCGCCAACCCAATCTGTTACCTTTGGTGAGATTTCTTGTGAAGAAACATTAAATTTCGAATTACAACCCATCACAACACCCACTCCAATACCTGGATGTATGGTTGAAAAGAT
Source organism: Candidatus Wunengus sp. YC64 (assembly GCA_052360825.1). GTDB lineage: Bacteria > Planctomycetota > Brocadiia > Brocadiales > Brocadiaceae > Wunengus. The sequence continues at coordinate 22,316 of DBJWYX010000006.1, read as the reverse complement.
AACTGTATCTCCTGGTAGGCTGAAGCTCAAGAGAGGCCAAAGCGGCGAAGTGACCGTAGCATTAGAAGGTGATAATTGTGCGCCGGAGAGCAAAACAGTAACGGCAACAATTGGCAGAGTTGGTAGTAAGCGTATATCAGTTTCATCTACAGAGGAAGTTACAGACGAAAATGGTCAGGCTAAATTTATGATTACTGCGGGAAATAAGATTGGTAACGCAAAAGTGACGTTCAAGACAGACAATCTGAAGAAATCAGTAGTTGTAAAGGTTAGATAATAATCGTTTGTGGAGTTTACCATGTTAACATGAAATTATCAGAGGAGGTGGAAAATGGGTTACTGACAAAAAATAATAAGAAGAAAAAAGACTGTAATGGAAAAATGTGGTTTTTACAGCTTGATTGGATTTTTGTAAAATGCACGATGTGTCAATCCACATGATAGAAAAGCTGATATTCTCTTAAAAATTTAACTCATACCCTGCCGTTGGAATCCAGTCAGCCCTTAAGCCGTCCTCATTGAGTGGCACTTGCACATTGACAAACACAAGCATCCCCGACCTCGGACTCCACTTGAACCCTGTTGAGAAATCAATCATATTATTGCCAACATCTGCGTTTTCTACTTTATGTCTGCCAAGAAAATCCGACGAGATAGAGAAATGGTTGTTCCCTTTGCCAAATCCATAGTCGGCGCCTGTGGTATACACAATCCTGTCTTGTCCTTCACTGCCGCTGTTGAACTCATATCCCAGGTTAAGATGTGGTGTAAAACGGCTGATACTTTTTGAAAATACAAGAAATGGTTTTATGCTGGTTCTCCCCGTCCCTAAAAGCTCACTTTCGTTTCCTGTTTGGAGCTTCACGTCAAGTGCAGAGGTGAAATCTATCCATTCCGACGTGAACAGATTGTATTTACTTCTCAGAAAGATATCTCCAATGCCTGTGGAAGCGCCAGAAACAGAATCGCCAATCGTTTCTCCAGAATCAAAACTGTAACCCAGGGTTTTGCCGCCCTGACCTTTTTCCCTTGTCCGGTTTAATATCCTGGCAGCGCTGTCAACATCAAATTGAACCTGTAGTATAGGCACTAACATGGAAATGTCCCAACGATCCGTTATTCCATAAGTACCATAAAAAGAAAATAAATTACTCTTGACGTTCACATCGAAATCTAATTGAAGCAAATTTTTATCTTTTTGTTTTTGATCAAGGAATACAATCGACTTTAAATTATGCAAATCCTTTCCCTGCAGTTTAGAATAATCAATATAGGTATAAGAGAAACCAAAGTTTATTTTCTTTTCTCCTAAGGTAGTCGCCCTTTCGGCAAAAATAGGCCCAAGGCTGTCAGTGGTTCTTGTAAACACCTCTAATTCACTGTCGTACTGAAAGGTAAATCCACCTCCTGTTGAGCTGACTGGAAATGAACCCTTTTCGCTATTTAACTCCGAGTTCAGATTCTGAATTTCAAGAAATGAATCCAACGGTACTTGAACGGTTGTAACTATATCTGTGCCTCCTGTAGGTCTTTCCACTTCGAACACCTTTGTTACAGGAACGCCATTTCCACCATATAATGAAGTTATCAAGTCGGATAGATTGCTGGCCAAACTATTTGTTATCAAAAAGGCAATAGCTAATAAAACAAAGCATGAGTTTAATGCGTATCTTGTTATCATTAAATAGATAAATCCAGATATGAATTAGAAACGAATGCCTGTAAATGCATCATTATTGGCTACTCTGTCATATTAATGTGACATAACATTCTCACCGTCCTGTTATGGTCATCATAATTATGGGTGACTGCGAATATCCCCGTTCAGAATTCGGAATCATTTCCTTACACTCAGGTAATTATATCTATAATACTTAGTTATTACCTGAGGAAAAGTCAATAAAGTTTTTAAAAATTAGACAAGTTGAATAGGAAAGAATTGGGAATTGCTAATTACAGGAGGGGGTTCCGTAGACCTTCCATTCAAAAACGACAGGGTTGGATTGCTGTCCATTACATTGTGTGGAAGGTGAAATTTTCTTAATGCGAATGGCTTTCGTGGTTATGGGCTCTGTGAATGAATATTCGACATCTCCTATTTCTTCGATAAATTCACCGTCGGTAATCCATGTAATTTCATCTTCGTCGAGATATTGGACTATTCCATTACCGACATTTCTGCCAGAATCAATATAAAGAGCGTCGTCTGGATCCTCGCCACAACTTTCATTACAATCTGTCGTCTGGATGGTCATTCTGGCGACAGTAACATCTTCATCCCAATCGAGACGAATCCACCCGGTTTTCTTTTGGCCAACTTCTTTGACCAGTCGGGTTCTTATCCAATGGTAGGAACAGTCGTCTTTTTCTATGCCGTCGTTCATCATTTCTGGTCCAAATTCATCAACACCGCCGCCGCTGCTGTCGGCTATTGCACAGGGCGCGATGTTTGAAACAACACTAACGGGTAAAGATTTTGACAGGGTATTTGTGTCAAAGGTTATTGTCGCAGTTCCATTAGAGATCCCTGCTATTGTGAAAGAAATTTGTCCATTTGAGTTTGTCAGTCCTCCGGTCGGCGCAACAACAGCAACAGATTCTTTATTGCTCCTTGCAGTAACCGGTACGTTGCTTAATGGACTTTTCTGATCATTGAGAATCTTTACAGTTGCGGTGCCACTGCTCTGAACATCTATAAAAAGTGAATTTGGTGTAATACTGATGGTATTCGAAAATGCTGTTTGGCAGAATACGAGGGTAAATATAGATATTATAACAGGAATAATATGTTTTTTGATACGAACCTCGTATAGAATATTATGACTTATTTTACTATTTTCCATATATTATTTTCTTTTCGAAGGGTTTTTACTATTCTAGGCAGGCTTTCTTTATGCCGATTGCCACGCTCATCTGTCCACTCATCTGTTCTGTCAAAACTAACGGTAGTTTCTTTATTGTCGTCATTTACCTCAATTACCTCATTTTGAATAGAAACCTTTATATCATGAACGTACATATAATGATTGCGAAGCTTGTCTTCTTCTTCGTCTGAGGATATATGTCCAAGCTCCTTTAGTGTCTCAATATCACCTTTTTCCCAGGCGTTTTTGTATGTCTGCAACCAGGTTTGTATCTCGCTTTTTAGTAATTCCTTTGGGTCTGGTTCCGGCCTGGAAACTTTTACGTTCTTACTAATGTCATATTTTTGGGCATTGTCAACTGCTTTATTCAGATATTTATTGTCTATGGTTGTTTTGTTTTCAGTATTATTATCCAAAGAATTCTTATAAGGGTCATGTTTTATGGTTTGTGATTGCGGTTCTTGCTTATTCAATGTTCTATCAGAATCATTCATAATTTCTGTCGAACGATTACTTCCGGACTTCACCGCGACCGCTGGCAGTTGAGGGATTTCACCCTTAGAAATGACATTTCCTGAGTCATTCGTATTCTTTTGAGATATGTGTGTTTTTTTGTCCACGTTATGATAACGAACGATACCGCTCGTGGCAGTAAGTTTTTCTTCGTGTTTCTTGGATAAAAAGAAAACGTATAACATTAACGGAATTGTTAAAATCGCCAGAATCCCAGCAAGCACGCCTGCTTTGGCATAGGTCGTAATTTTTTTTGTAGCAGAGACCTCTGCCTCTTGCAATAACAATTTAAGTTCGTCAATTGAGTGAGGTCTCTTATTCTTGTTTTTTTCCAGACATTTGAATATGATGTTTTCAATTTTTTTTGAAATCTCTGAATTCCTGTTTCTCTTCCTGAAAGGCTGAGGTCTTTCGTTCAGGTGTTTATTCATTAAAGTAATTTGGTCGCCTTTAAACGGAGACTCCCCTGTTAACATCTCATACATAATTATACCTAAAGAATATATATCTGTTCTTTCATCACACTCACCTCTCCATTGCTCAGGCGCCATGTATGGAGGCGTTCCCACGATACTTCCGGTCAGAGAGACATTATCCTGCGTTCGCAATTTTACTATTCCAAAATCCAGGACTTTGACAAAGTCGTTTGTTTCTCCAACCCTGGTTAGCATGATATTTTGAGGGGTAATATCCCGATGAATGATTTTTTTGGGGTGTTTGTGTGCCGTGGATATTACGTCACAAACCTGGTAAATGACATTTAACATTCTGGCAACATCGAACGGCCCTGTATCTTTTATGGTTTCTTTTAGATTCTTACCATAGATAAACTCCATAGCCATGTAAATCGTGCCATTTGAATCACGATCAAAATCATATAAATGAATTGCATTCGGATGGCGTAATTCCCGTATGATAGCTGCCTCATTGTAAAATCTCTTAATGTCCTGAGGGTTATCGCTTAAATTTAAATGCAGGATTTTTACTGCAACAATATCATCAATATCAAGTAACGTCCTTTTTGCTTTGTATATGGTACTCCAGCCGCCGGTGGCAATCTTTTCTATAATTTTGTATTTTCCACCCAATAATTTACCAATATAACGATCACATGTTGGTTGTTGTAAAGGTGACAATGTGTTGTCGCATATTGAGGATGCTTGATGTGCGTGCAGATCGGATGTCACCTTATATTCAAACGTTTTCCCACAGTGTTTACACGTGACAACTTCCCCAATATCAGTGTCAGCCTCTTTAAACCTTTTATCGCAATGAGGACATGAAATAACGGTAATACCCTGTTTTTTTAATAGATAAACCCATTGATCATGCGTAATATACCCACGATCAAGCAAGATAACATCAAGGCGCTTTCTTGGGTCTTCTGCCTCAAAGGCGTCAACGATGCGTTGGCTGATTTGAACTTTCTCCGGCGTGGTAAATCCTTCGGAAACGGCAAGATTCCCAAATTCTATATCTAATCTGCTTTTCATAAGGATTTTTGACAAAAAACTTCAGACGAAATGAAAGTATGTAAAAAACTCTTTTACAAAGATATGCCAGCTTATCGTGTAATTAGATTATAGTTGTTTAAAATGGCTATTGATATGATTTTCTGGTGTGATCGTTTTTTGCTTCTTATTTTTTTGTCATAGATGCTGACAGCAAAGATAGATAATGCAAAGAAAATAAAGCCGCAGAACAACATCCTGATATCTTGCGAGTTTGGATAGAGAAAGTGAATCTTTTGTCCTATTAAACTACCTATGAGCATGTTAATAATGGGTAAAACGAGGAGGAGTATTACGCTTTTATATGGGGATCGTTCGACTATTTGTAACATCACCTGCTGACCCACAACCAAGCCGGGAATTGCATTTACTTCCAAAAAATTTGATTTATTTTCTATTCCTGCACACGTACCACAGCCTTTGCATTCCTTTGTGTCTGGCTTTACGATTTCTACCGTTGCACGATTGCCTTGTATGGATTTTATAATTCCTTTTTCAATATTCTGTTTTTGATTGGGCATACTGATTGGTCAATAATTAGGCACCCTGAGGGGGTTGTTGTATCTGGGTTGGATTGCCAACCTTTTCTCTCATTAATTTACCAACTTTAAATACTACCACATTTTTAGCAGGAACAAAAGCCACTTCACCGGTTCGTGGATTTCGAGCCTTTCTGGCAGCACGCTGGCGTATCTCAAAGACCCCAAAATCACGCAATTCAATACGATTACCTTGTGCAAGTTCACCGATAATCTCATCTAAAAACATTTGTATCGTTTTTTTCACGATCATATGTGTATTATCTGTCCTTCTTGCTATCTTCTCGCATAGATCCCTTTTTGTCGTTGTTTGCATTACAATTCTCCTTTTCTAACGTAGATATGTAAGTGGTAATTTCCGGGAAGAATTTCTTTACTGGCTTAATTACAATGAAAGACATCACCTCCTCTTTGATTGTGCCTAAAAAATCAGGAAAGACACTTTTTTAAGTCTTAACTAATTTCTAGACATAATATTTATGATTATTTTGGGACATATTATCAATTCAAAAGATTAATGTCAATACGATTTTAACAGTTTTAGAATTCCAAATTTAAGATAATAGCACATGAAAACACGATTTGATCGCTTTTTAAAAAGCTTGACAATGCATTAATAAATGTGTTATTCTAGCGTCTTATATGAGTAATTATGCGATTCTAAAAGCAACAACTAAGCAGTTCGGTAATCATACAATATATTTCTTTAAAATTGAGGAGATAGCATGAAGGTTAACATCAGAAAGAGTTCTATAAAACATAAAAGAATGTGTGGTTTTCGAAAGAGGATGAGCACAAAGGGTGGACGTGCAATCCTGAAAAGAAGAAGAAGGATTGGCAGAAGACCGCTACTTGATGTTTAAGAGAGAAATAAAAAGACCCTAAATAGTAATCTCGCAATATATTTAGGGTCTTTTTAATTATGACAGTCTATTTCAGTCCGTTATTATAATTGCCTCTACCGGGCACTCTTCGGCTGCTTGCCTACAGGTGTCCTCATATTCCCCTGACACATCGCCATCTTTAGCCACGGCCACGTCGCCACTCATGGAAAAAATTTCTGGACAAGTTTGTGTACAAAGTTCACAACCTGTACATACATCAGGATCTACTTTTGCCTGCATAATTCATCTCCTTTTCTAAAATTCACTAAAAGTTATGTAACCTAAAACATTCGCCCAACTTCTCAACAATGTCTGAATTTTAAAAAATTTTCTCACGAAACACAACAACTTTTTTTAAGATATAAAACCTGCTATGCTATCCAGCTTAATACCTTGAACGGCAATTTCTGGAGCAAGCACAACTTCTTCTCCCCCCCAGACAATCGTCTGTTTTTTATCTTTTGATACAGCAATAATATTATTTAATATATCTGTTATGTTATTATTTATCCTTACCGTATTTGGTTTCAGAGGTTTATCAATTTTACCTCCCTTCACTAAATAGGAATCAGCAATGATGGTACTTGTAAAATCCCCAGCCGCAAGTCCATTGATAGGATACGTATACCAAATCCTGCCGATATAAATCCCATTATTTATTTTAGATAGTAACGACTGGCTGGGCACTTCATCTTTACCTTCTATGACAATATTCGTCGGACATATTCTTGGTTGTATATTATGATTTCTACCTCCATTGTGATAGCGAAATCCATTTCGTGGCGGAAACGAAACAAAAACGTTCTCAAATTTTCTGGAAAGATAATTATTTGCAAGAAAACCCACAAGAAATCCATTATGAATAAGATCCGTTCTGCCCGCAGGAATCCCCTCACAAGAAATTTTTTTACTACCAACAGCGCCTTTTATTGCGCCATCATCGTAAACGCTTAATGATTCAGATGCAATCTTTTTCCCTAACTTCCCCAGAAAGGGAGTATCTGATGAGTTCACAGACGAAAGACTTAAGGCTGGAATTACTATGTTTGTAAACAGGTCTGTTACAGGTTGCCTTCCAAATACAACGTTATATGTTCCGGAAGATATCCTTTCTCCACCGATGGTCTTTATGGCGCTTTTAGCTGACGTGCATCCCGCCTCTTCAGGATCAAAACCGGCTAAATGAGTACTGGTATTCCAACCAGTGCCTTTGACACTTTCCTTCTCAATCATAGAGGTTATGTTGGTTGTAAGAATAGTAGATTCGTCAAACTCGTCTATACCCTTTGTGCTGACAATAGCCATGCGTTCTTTAATAATGGCAATGTCACCGCCAATAATAATTGATTTGTTATAATGATTCTGATTATATTCCGTCAGCGCCCCTTTTAGTCCTCGCCAGCCTAAATCAACTATTGCCTCATCACTAATCTCCATTACTGCAGGGTCATGATAATTTTCCAATACTGGTTTTCCCGCAGGTACAGGAAGAGACTTGAAGTCAGGATCGTAGACCTTATTCTTCCTTGCCTTCTGAAATGCCTCCACCACACCTTTTGCAGTAACATTATTAGGAATACTGCCGAATCCTACTTTTATCTCTTTTCCTGCCTTAAAAACAACAAACAAACCCATGCCGCTGAATTGTGTTGATTTGGGTTCGTGAACGCCATTACAAGGGATATCTGAGGTATAATTGATTCGTACTGTTATGTGTTCGTTCCATGATGCAAAGATTTCGGCATCGATGACATCCTTCTGTTTTTTTACAAAATCGATTCCATTACGAACACAGTTTCTAAGAGCTTCTATATCTATCATAATTATTGATGTCCTGTTAATCTTGCCATTGAACGTAATGTCGGTCCACCGTTCCCGACGCGCATGACCTGCATAGGCTGTCCCTTCCCGCAATTGGGTATAGGAAAGACCTCAAAATCGTTTCCGACAGCATCGATGTTCATTAAAAAATCTTTTGAATCCGCCGTAATACCACCCTGTCGGAATAATTTTGTAATCTTGCCATTTTCTATCTTAAATACTTTTTGAGCCGAAATACGAAAATTTTCCCTGGATTCACTGATGGAAGGAATCCGATGGTTAACGATATAGTATCCCTCCTTAACTTCAGCAATTATTTCTTCAGGGTTTTTATTTCCATTTGCAAAAACAGTATTGGTCATTCTTACGATGGGTACGTAATGAGGTTCGGTTGCCCGCATAGAGCCATTTGGCGGATGATTTAGAATCGCAGCATACTCACGTCCATTCATAAATCCCCTGAGAATTCCATTCTCTATGAGATTCACCCGTTTACCGGGTATCCCTTCCATATCATACTTGTAGTGACCGTATCCCTGTATGGATGGGTCGGAATACGCAGTCAAAAGGGGTGATGCTATCTGTTTCCCCAATTCATTGTCCTGAAAATCCCTGAATAACCACGACCGTCCAGCATAGGCTGTTTCTAATTTTAACACCCTGTCCGCCTCTGTAGGATGTCCGACAATTTCATGTACCAGGAGCGCATTAAAATGCGGATTTGTCACGACAACGACAGGCTCAGTCGTTGCAGGCAGAAATTCTGCCTCGGTAAGTTCCACTGTTTCACGAGTTCGTAATGCCGCAAAATCACCGAGTGATTGCTTATAGACATTTTTACCTTTTAAAACTTCCCACCCACGGATATCTCCCACATAATCATAACAGACCTCAGGGATACCTCCGGGTTTTTGAGCTACCACGGACACCATTCCCTGCGTAAGTGCGTATGATTGGTCAATGCAGGAGCCTTCGGTACTGCAAAACAACTCCCTGTTTATACCTGTTTGTACATCGACATACGCATATTGCACGTCTTTACTTACTCCCCGCATATCCCCGGAAATTTTTGTACAGAGAGCAAGCATTTCTTTTAGAGATACGTTCCTGGGGTCCTCATCAAAAACGGCATTAATGGTATCATTGCAGGGATCGATCCCGGCAAGATTTACCGCAGTTAGTGAAGGCGCAAGGGACTCAAACTCGGCCTTTTTGCTTGCGTTGGCAACCGCCCGTGCGTATGCCTTATTTATTCCGAGAGTAAGTATCTTATGGATGCTTTTAGGATTAGACTCGCTTTTCCCGAGTGATTGACCGTAATACCCCCAGGCGCTCATTTCGCCGGCTAACACCCTGATTCCAAAAGAAATTGAGGCATCTTCGCCCATTCCCTTTGCCTTACCATCTTCGGCATTGGCATGTTTTGTCTCATGTACACCGAGCCTGATGTCGGCGTACTTACAATTCTTCAAAGAACCGGCATGCTGAATCACCTTTGTAACCGTTTCTTTCAAGGTATCTATAAGCTCAACTTTTATACGGCTTGCGATGGGAATTCTCCTTAATAAGAAAATAATACATAGCGCAGCATACCGCAATTAATTGACCACCCCTGTTTCCCCTTCTTCACAAAGAGGGGCGGTCAAAACTTACTAAAAAAGGTGGTATCTATTTAACAAATAATTTTTCTTTTTTCCACAAAAATTTGTGCCGTTGCAGTCGGAGTTGACCGCATGCGGCATTGATATTGTCACCCTTTTTCTTTCGGAGGGTGACAACCAGGCCGTGTTTTTCCAATGTCTTACAAAACATTTCGATTGTTTCCTGCGAAGGAGGTTTTGAGTGAAATTCATCAACGGGATTTACAGGAAGCAGATTGACATTGCATTGAACACCTTTGAGCAGCCTTGCCAGGGACTCAGCGTCTTGTTTGGATGCATTCACACCGTCAATCAAAATATATTCAAAACTAATATCCCTTCGTGTGGTTTTAAAATATTCCCTGGCTGCGGCAATGATGTTATGAATGCCTATTTTTTTGTTTGATGGTATTATCTTTGACCGGGTAACATCATCAGGCGCATGAAGGGAGATCGCAAGATTTACCTGTATCCCTTCTTGTGCTAATCGGCGCATACCGTCTATAATTCCTACCGTTGAGATGGTAATGTGTCGTGCCCCAATCCCTAATCCCCATTCAGCATTCAAAATCCTGACCGCCTTAACGACGTTATCGTAATTCTTGAGCGGCTCGCCAATCCCCATAAAGACAATATTGGTGAGGCGTTCTGCGGGGGGAAGATGATTTTTAACGTGAAGGGCTTGTTCTACAATTTCTCCTGCAGTAAGGTTTCTTTCAAGACCTGGTAGACCACTTGCACAAAACCGGCAGGCCATTGCACAGCCTACCTGTGTGGATAAGCATGCAGTAATCTTCCTGCCTTCTCTCAACAGGACACACTCGATCACGTTCTCATCAGACAAATGAATGAGAAATTTTTCAGTGCCGTCTGGAGTTTTATCAATGGAATCAACTTTGGTCTGAAAGACTTGGCGCTTTTCCTCGAACTGCTTCCGAAAATTCTTGGGCAGATCAGACATCTCGTCAAATGTTGTTGCTCCTTTGTTATAAACCCAGGAAAGTATTTGTTTCGCCCTGTAGGCAGGTTCTTCTATGGAGGTGCAGAGCGCCTCTAATTCAGACAACGACATACCGGTAATTGATCGAATCTCCATTTTGTACATTTTTTATTTCTAAATAGTTTACCGCTGAGAACGCAGAGAAAACAAGGTAAAACAGAAACATTTGAATTTGGGTATAGTGAGTTTTCCAAACCTATTATACCCTATGCGAAATTATAATATATTTTCCACGTATATAAAGATGAAAAAGGCCAAAATTGGCTTGTAATAGTTCTCTTGTATCGGTTAATTACCCATAGACTTTATTTCGTGTCCCAAATGGGTGCGTAATAAGTTAACAGTAGGTGAAACGCTAAGGAGAGTAGCAACCGGGATAAAAAGAAATTGAAGTGTTAAAGGAGCAATTAGCTATTGAATAATGAAAATGCGACTCCTTTTGTTTCCAATTTAGCCGAAAATAATTAAAAAACCTTGCAATCTTCTTCATTTTTGATTTAATATTGCCTCAAGTGGAAAAAAGAATTTCCTATCAGATCATCTATAATAAGGAGGAAAAAAATGAGTAAAGGAACAGGTGCTCGTAAAGAGGAAAAGAAAAAAAAATCTACCAAAACCATCAAAGAAAAGAGAGCAGATAAAAGGGCTAAAAAGAAAGCTTGAGTAACGGCATTAAAAGCCTCTGTTGTTATCCCGAATTATTCATGAAATCCTGTATGCATTAAAAAAGGCCTATGAATAATACAGGTCCAGAATGAATTCCGGTTTCCCAGGAGCGGGATGAGAATAGAGGGGGGGGTCGCATCTGGGCAGTAGACATTATTCTTTTTTTGTCATTTAACGTAATTTTTGACTGTGTTTGTTAATCAACTGTCATCATTAACTTTGTTAAAAATTAAAAGGAGAAAGTGTCTTTATGTTCCTTGAAACAGCTTCCCATACCACTTAGTCTTCCAATCCTTATCATAAATCGTAATATAATCATCTTTGATAATCACACGCTCTTTTACGTTTCCCTTACTATTGTATATATCAATCACCTGACGTTCTGTATGATTATCTCCAACAAGTGGTAAGGACGCACAACCGGCAATCATGATGCATAAGATTGATACAACTACCCCCCAAAAGGTTCAGGTTGCAAGCTTGAACCTGCATAGAAGGCGCTCGATGCATTCAATGTAAAATACATAACGAATGTGTTGAATAAAAATAGTGGTAATGTAACAAACGCAGCGAAAGCGAGCGAAATAGAGCGTCAATACCTCCAGCGCATGCTGAAAAGATATAACATTAAATCAAAGGATATTTTTTAGCAGTAGAATTTGTCAGAAAGGGGATAAAGACTACACGCCTGTTTGTAAATCGGATGAAGAGGCAATTTTCCCTGAACTAAATGTTATTCATTTTTCTGTTTTCTTAAGTAGCAGAAAGATACACTGGAAAATGTTGAGGTGTCTCAGTATAAGGGTAGGTTACAAACCTGCCCACTATGTGGTTTCAGGTAAAACCAAATCTTGACAAATAATGTCAGATACGTTACAAATAATCATAATTATTTAGAATAGTGTCATTAATTATACGGTTATACAATTATGTCAAAAATAATAAATGCTATCTTTGAAAATGGCGTGTTCAAACCACTACAGGCTGTAGAAACGAAAGAGCATGAAAAAGTTGCTATAAAAATAATTTCACTTGATGACTGGCAGAATCGTTTTAATCGAGTTATTGAGAAAATACACGAAAAAACTGTGCAGTATACTTCGAAAGAAATCGAATCAGATATTTTGTCTACTCTAAAAGAGGTCAGATCAGCAAAACGTGGCCGTTAAGGCTGTTATTGACACTAATGTTTGGGTATCTTCCCTCCTCAATCCTTTCGGCTTTCCTGCCCGATTGAGAAAATCCTTTGAAAATGGCGACTTCCACGCTGTCATATCAGATCATATACTTGAAGAAATTGCTGATGTTCTTAATCGTCCGAGGATCAAAGAGAAATATAGAATTAACGACACTGACATAAAAGAACTTCTGGTACTGATAGAAGAACGATCACAATATGTTTTGCTTTCAGGCGACATTACCATTTGCCGTGACATTGACGACAATCTTATTATAGAAACTGCCATCAAGGGACAGGCAGAATTTCTTGTTACAAGAGATGATGATATCAAATCAGATGCACCTGTTTCTTCGTTCTTATCACAATTTAAGATATCTGTGGTATCGGTTAACAAATTCCTGAAACGGCTAAAAAATGTTTAATGCCCTCCCTTCAGTAATTCTTCCCGCTTTTTTGAATTGCCGTGGAAAAAGACCGCAGAGACAAAGACAGGATAGTTCCACTGTTTTGAAACAAACGCCAACAAAGCCTTTGACTCGCTCCCCAGACGCTGACAGGGAGAGGAGAGAGAAATCGAGCGTCAATATCTCCAGCGTATGCTGAAGAGATATAACATTAAATCGAAAGATGTCTTTTAGCAAATCGTTATCCTACACCAATGAAAAAACATCTGGAACCACAAATTTCACAGATGACAGAGATAATATTTGAGTGGGTTCAGGTTTTGATAGTTGGTTAATGTCAGTTCCAATTTTAACTTTGAAAAACAATATTAGTCTGTCCCCAATTAATTCCTGGGTTGGATTAACAGTCGAATTTTACTATAAGGTAAACCCCCAGATAATGTTCTGCTTTTTGAGGGTAAATAATGGCGAGGGTGGTTGCACCGACTAAAGTGACTGGTGGAGGCGGGTTCGAGTTTGAGGATAAGGTAGCTGCATTTTATATGTGCTATCTCCTGGCTGAGCGTGTTCCTCTTGACCCCAGTTTTGGAATCATAAAAAGGATAGATTTTCAAACGAGGGCTGATGGCTGGCTCCTCGATGATTTGCTATTGACGCTTAGAATCAATGATGAAGAAAGACACTGTGCCTTTTCAATAAAAAGCAATCCCCAATTTTCAAAAACCTCAGCACCCTCCGATTTTGTTCGAGACGCCTGGGAACAATACCTTGGAGAAAAAGGCAACCCTTTCAATAGGAATAAAGACCGGATCGGTTTAATTACATCTCCAATAGACACGAATACCAAAATAAAGGTGGAAGACCTTTTAAAAAAGGCAAGGGAGCAAGAACCTCACGATTTTGCTCTTAAGGTAATGGTAAAAGGATATATCTCAAAAGAAGGCAAAAGTATTTTTGAGAGTTTCCAATGCCCTCATGACCTTGCTCAGAAGCATTCTGTTGATGAAAACAACATTGGCGAAATGCTCAAATGCATTGACCACCTTGAGTTCGATTTTGGGCATACTTCATCATCTAAAGTGAGCGAAGCTATAAGTCTTTTAAGGGGTGTCCTTGAAAGTAATTCTCTTGATGAGGCCAAAAATCTCTGGGAAACGTTCTGCACTATTGCAAGAGAAACAAGATCGAAGGGAGGATATATTGATTTAAGCGTACTTATTGGAAAAATCAGAACTAGATATAGACTAAAGGATTTTCCCGATCACTCAGCTATATGGGAGAAGATAAAGAGAAAAACAAAATATGAGCTAGAACTGATTCGAGATAAAATTGCCGATGCTGTTTCAATAGAGCGTGACAGCGTAATATCAAAAATAAACGAAATATTTAATAAGAAAGATATTGTTATTCTTCTTGGAGAATCTGGCAGCGGGAAAACTGTTATAGAAAAAACAATTGCAAAGTCGAAGCTTGATTCATGCAAAATAGTATGGATAAGTACAGAAAACCTATCCTTTCTGGATGATTTGCTCTCTTTGGAAATAGTAAAGGTTATCCCTGATAAAACAGCATTCCTCATTATAGATGGATTGGACCGCTTTTATGATGATAACGATTTTAGAAAAATCGCATTATTGTTAAAAGCATGCCATCATGATAGCGAAAATTCACTTTGGAAAATTATAATAAGTTGCCAACCTGAAGAATGGACGAGAGTGCAGATTAACTTTTCAAAGTTAAATGTAAGTGCTGATTGGGAAATATTGGATGTAAAAAACCCTTCAAGTGAGGGATTAGAGCCTGTCTGGCAGAAATATCCGTCATTAAGAAGCCTTAGCTTTCATCCACATCTCAAACAATTTATTTTCAAGCCGAAAGTTCTTGATCTTATTGCCAAAAGAATATCAACTGGAGGGGTAGTTGATCCGCAAGGTTGGATAGGTGAATCAAGCCTAATAAGCTGGTATTGGAAAGAAGAAATCGAGGCTAAACCTAATGGATTGATAAGAGGTGTCATTTTAAAGAAAGTCGCTGAAAAGCTTGCAAATAATCTAGTAGTTGAACTGCCAGCAGCAGATTTTTCTGCGGATGAGCTTTCTGTAATTCAAGAACTTATTAGAGATAGGATTTTAAAAGAGCGTAATAATAGGATTTCATTCGAGCATGATTTAGTTGCTGATTGGACAAGACAGAGAATTCTTCTTGAGAAATATCCGAATGTTTTTGAATATACAAAAGATCGATTAACATCTCCCATATGGTGTAAGGCTCTAAGACTACTTGGTATTCACCTTCTTGAAACAGAAACAGACCTTCAAAAATGGAAGAGCATATTCGATTCGTTTGGCAGTGAAAAAGATCAGGGAAATCTCGGACAAGACTTATTGCTAGAAGCTGCAATATTCTCTGCTAATCCTTCAGATAACTTGGAAAAGCAGTGGATCGAATTACAAAAAAATGATGGGGTATTATTATGCAGACTTCTTAATAGATTTCTTTATTCAGCCACCTTTCCAAATAAAATTGCACTTCTGATAGCAAGCCAATATAAAGATGAAGCTACTGCTGAAATCATAGCTCGTTATCGTGATCCATATTGGCTTTATTGGGTCCCAGCTATTAAGTTCCTCTACAATCACAGATCAGATACCATTCAGTTCTCTAAAAAACAGGTGGCAGAGATAGTTGATAAATGGCTCAGGTTTTCGGAGAAGGACTGGCCAGCAAGATATGAGGCGGCTGAGATTGGAATTGAAATAGCAGAGGATATGCTTGCTCTAAAGATGAGCGCTATTAGATATTTTGACAGAACTGGCTTAGTTAAGCTTGCATTTAGAGCCGGTTTAGCGGCATGTAATGAACAACCTGACAGAGTGCTTGATTTTGCTTTAACTGCTTGCTCACGGAAGGATCCCTCGGTGCGGATACTTGAGTTAATTGCTAAGTATAATGAAGAGGCGATATCACATGAGAAGGAAGTAAAACAGCAAAGAATCGAGATTCCCGAAGTGTTGCTATCTTCTATGTTCGAATCAGAGACGCCTTCACCTTGGCCCAATGGCCCAAAAGATGAAGTAGATCGTGACTTCCACGAATTGTGTCTTGAATCTGGCACTGATACAGACGCTCTATACCCTCTGATATTGTCACATCCGGAAAAGGCTCGAGAAATAATACTTGCGCTTTTAATAGAACATCCTACTCCAAGAGACAGACACGACTCTCGACTTGAAAAATACACTGGCATGACGTCCGTGCACAGATGGTTCCCGCCGTTTTATACACGCGGTCCCTTTTATTTCTTTTTAAATACACATCCTGAGAAAGGATTGGATCTCATTATATCTCTGATAAATTTTGCCACAGAGAGATGGGCAGGGCAATGGACAAACGAAGGTAAAGAATCGCCTTACATTGAAATTGAATTTTCGTGGGGTAAAAAGAGATATACAGGCGATGCTCATGTTTATTATTGGCATCGAGATGTTGGTTGTGTTTCAAAAATAATTCCATCAGCATTAATGGCTCTTGAGAAATGGCTTTACGACAGGCTTGAAAAAGAGGAGTACAAGGAAGAAGCAATTAAGCTTATTGAAGAGATATTAAAGAAAGGGGCTTCGCTAGCATTTACTGGGTTGCTGATATCCACCGGTAAGAAGCATAAGGAATTATTTTCTGGGGTACTACTTTCTCTATTAGCAATACCTGAATTTTATTCGTGGGATGTAGAACACATACTTAAAAGTGAGGATCACCAAATGATTGGCTGGTTTGACCATGGGAAAGACATGATGAGACTGGCTCAAGAGTTTAATTCAATGCCGCACAGAAAATTACAATTAAATCAAATCGCTATTAACCTATTTCTTAACAATGAAAATGTCCAAATGAAATTTGAGAAATTTCGTAAGGTGTGGAAATCTAGATTTGAAAAATCAGAATTTGAGACAGTTTCTTCAGATACACTTGAAAATCTAATTCAGTGGTTCGATATATCAAACTGGGGAATCAAAGAAGTCTCGGGACAAGGCAAGATATTTGAATTTAAAATGCCAAAGGAAATAACAGAGCGGCGTCAGGAAGGATTTAAAGAAAGCCAAGATAGGCAACTATTATTACATTTACCTATAAAGTTCAGAGGCATTCTCGATGGTAACGATAAATTGTCCTCAGATGATGCAGAAAAAGTTTGGAATACCATACAGTTTGTATCAAATATAACAGTGGCTAAAGACGATCCTGACCGTGATATTTTTAACAAGGATAATGCAATCTGCGGAGGAATCGCAGTTCTGTTCAAACACTTTAAGGACTGGTTAGAAAAAGAACCTGATAAGAAGAAATGGTGTGTAGAAAAGGTCACTGGGATGATTCTAAACCCTCCACAAGACAGACCATTTGATAGTGATGTGGGTATCGGAAGCTGGATTTGGGATAGGTTCTGTGCTGAAGTTATGCCTATCATTTGGACTGATGATCAAGAAAATTCTTTATTCAGAAAATGTATTGCAATTCTTACTATTAATAAACACTATGAAACCGTAAGCATCCTTTTTAAATCGGCATCTGAACATAGAACTACCTTGAAGGAACATTTTAGGCAGCTTATTAACTTCTTGCTCAAATTGTCACACGCAAGATGGAAATTCTATAAAGAACAGCATCTTGAGAAGAAAACCTCCGACATCAATAAGTGGCTTGAGAAAGAAATTAATGCATTTGAAAAAGGGAAAACACCGAGCGATCCAATAACTTGGGAAATAATTGCTCAGGAAGAGATTAAAAAAAGAAATAAACTGCATGAAAAGGAAATTAAGAAAAGAGTCGGAAACTGGAAACCACCAAAGGAAGAATACTTTGACTTGTGGTTAATAAAGGCTGCTTTTGATTGGATGCCACCGTTAAAGCAGGCTGTAGATAGGAATGAGAGAAAAGAATGGTTGAGCTTCTGGAAACAAGTATTATCTTGGACATTAAATATTCTCGAAACAGATGATGACGGAGAAATATCCGGTGTTCCATCCGAATGGGATAGATGGTTATTAGAACGAATAGTAATACAAGTCTTGTGTATGGATGACAGCGAGAGACCAGATGAGTTATGGAGGCCAATCTTAAATTTGGGTGGTGAAGGACACTATTGGGTTGATGATTTTTTAACAGAATGGTTTATGAAAGGCATCGGAGCTGAAAACGTATCCGACAATTTTACCAAGCGTTGGAAAGAAATGCTTGAGTACGCATTCAGATCAGAAAAATGGAACCCTTCAAGTGGGTATAGAAGATATTACTTGAACAAACTGTGGTGTGAGCTTTTGGGCATGAATTATATAATCTCTAATTTATGGAAAGAAGACAAGAAATTTGTAATTAAAGAAATGAAGCAGTACTATGAACGATGGGCCAATAGTAGTTTAACTAATACAGATAGTGCTGCTATGTTTATCAATTTCTTAATGTGTCCGGCAGTTGAAGAAATCCTTTTTGAAGGTCTTACTTGGCTTGATAAAGCATCGAAGGAAGCGGGGGATAAGTTCTTTTCTGACAGACATAACAATACCCAGAAACATTTAGCAGATTTACTGGAAGTATATTGGAAAAAACATAGGGAAAAAATTAAAGGAAACAGTGCAGCATATGATGCATTCAAGAATTTACTGAGAAAGCTCGTTGACATGCAAAACATTCAGGCAATAGAATTACAACAAAGTCTTATATAAATTCCGATAAGCGCACTGTTCTAAGGGAAAAGAGACGCAACACTCTTAAGCGGATGCGCTAAGCGGGGCGTACCAATGCTGAGAAAGATTGTACACTCCAGAAATAGTAAGACGATAGGCAGAAATCAAGGCTAAGCTTGAACACTGGGAAACTACTGATTTTCAGCCTGCAGGAAAATCCTTCTAAGTAATATTATAGGCAAAATAACGTTTTGCATTCTTGCCTGTAGCCTTCAATATTTTTGTTAATACGAGACGCCTCTCAAGTAATTACTTTTCCTTCTTACATTAAAAAGCAGCTTTACCATTCCAACTTTACGATCTTACAATATTAACTATTTTCAAGTTTCTTTAATCTTTAACTCAGAAACTGCAACCAAATTGTTTCCACTTCTTAGGTTTTTGTAGTCATTTTTTATGTAGTTATAATTTAAACACTTATGATCATTATCGGAAATTTAACATGAAACGAATTGTTTGCAGTTAGATTATCAGGAATAATTCCTAAAAATTTTTTACTTTTTATAACTCATTAATTAAAAAACGCTTAGAGCAATCTAAGCGTTTTTTATTTTTATAGGTATAGGCGTTGCATAACAATACTGGCGAAAAAGAAAATTTTTCAAGAGGATTAGTAAGGGATGATGACAAAAAGAATATTAATCGTTGATGATGAGGAAGGGTACAGAAAGGTATTGCTGAATTCATTGACAGATAGCGGCTACGAAACGAAGGCTGTGAAAAATGGTTTCGAGGCATTGGAGGAGATTAAAAGGCAAAGATACTCAATTATATTACTGGATGTGAAGATGCCGGGAATGGACGGCATCGAATTGTTAGAGCAGATACAAGGAACACGATTTACTTCTCATGCTCACATAGTGATTATTACAGCCTATACAGACCAGGATATTGCAAAGGAGGCAGTGAGAAAAGGCGCAAAAAAGGTGATTACAAAACCTTTTAGTATGGATGATATCGAGGCGTGTCTTAGTGAATTGTAGTAACAGTTCAGTCCACCGCAGAGACGCAGAGGACGCAAAGAAAAACAGGTCATTTTAATGTTTAGGAATGATCATTTTATTTAAACGGGTTACAGGGTTGCATGGCACAGAGAATCCCCCTTAGAAAAGGGGGCTAAGGGGTTGTAAAATAGCCAAAAAAACACAACCCCCTGAATCCCCCTTTATTAAGGGGGACTTAAACGGAACAATTTAACTCAGGAGAGGTGAAATATGATAAAGATGTTTAAGGAACGTATAGTTTTTGTTATTGCAACGTTTGTATTTTTTGGGTTGTTTCCCTTAATTTTGTTTAAAATGCTTGCGTTTCCAAAGGCAAATGCCGAGTTGAAACAGGGCGTCCAAAGGAATCTGGAAGGTATTGTAAATAAACAGAAAGAGATCCTTACTTTGCTGTGGGACGAAAGAAAGTCGCATGCCAGGTCTATCTCAGATACTATTCAAAGCGCATTGTTTATTCAGAGTAATGATGATTTCGTAAGTCTTATAAACGGAAGAGATGGGCACGAATACTTGAGATTAAAGTCGCAATTGGAGTGCACAAAAGCAGATTATGGTTATAAGGGAATTTTTATTTGTGATGGAGCCGGTATTGTCCAAATAGCAACTGGGGATGAAAAATCATCAATAGGCATGAATATTATGAAAGAAAAGCCTTTCCGCAATATTCAAGAGACCTTATATGACGGCAAAACGTCTATTTCCGATGCGGTTAATTTTTCACCTATTGGAGATACTCCAGGAGAAAATGGAAACGGTTTGCCTTCGATGTTTATGTCTTACCCTGTTAAGGGTCAAAACCACGATGTGATTGGCGCTGTTGTATTGTGGATGGATACATCGATACTTAATAAGGCTATGAAAAGCGTCACACTTGGGAAAACAGGGGAAGCCTATTTGGTAAACAAAGATGGCGTTATGATTACCGAATCGAAGTTTTCAAAGTATGTTAAAAATGCGAATGGTATGGACTCTGTGTCTTATAAAGTCGTGGAACCCGATACGCAGACGATAACAAAGGGAGTTGAAAAGTGTATTACGGCAAAAATCAGTGGCTATGATCTGGATGGATACAGGGATTATGATGGGTTAAAAGTCGTGGGCGCATGGACGTGGCTTAAAGATTTGAACATGGGGCTCATTGTAGAAATAGACGCAGATGAGGCTTCGGGCGTAGTAGACAACATTAATTCGCTGATAATACCACTCATGGTTGTGATGATAATCCCGGCTTTTATCCTTGCAACGTTGCTTTACAGGAAACTTTCCACAGGGTATGTGCTGAAAGACATGTCCCTGCCAAAGAAGGCTACACTGGGTGTTACAAGCATTATTATGGTGGGGTTTGTTATAGCTATCCTTGACGGTTATGAATTGAGGAAAGAGCGCGGTTATCTTCGGGAGCAGAAATATAAAGTGCACAATCCTTTGAATGTATTGGGTTCGATTGTGACGCAGAGAGACGAAGACTTTATTAAGACTAATATTTCTAAATTCAAGGAGGACCTTCCAATTTTCAAATCCGAAAATACTATACATACAAAAGGTGAGGAAAGGGAAATCGTAAAAAGTAGTTTAATGCAACCGTTAGAGAAAACCGTAGCAACGTGGGAATTAAAACCTTAAAAAAGATTACTATAAGATTTTTATATAAGGAGAAATTGTCATGAATAACACAATGATAACAACAATAGACGAATCGAAGACACTTCCTGATGTAAAAGATACAACAGGATGGTATGAGTATGAGCCTTCCTATGATGGCGTGGTTACGCATATCAACACGGCCGGCGCAAGGCTTTTTGGATTTACCTCACCCGACGATGTTATCGGAAAAAAGATTAATGAGCTGTATGCACATCCCTTTGACCACGAAAAAACACTGTCCATGCTGTTCAGGGATGGGCAGGCGCATGGTTTCTTTACCCTGATGAAGACACGGCATGGGAAATTGTTTTTTATAAGGCAATCCAGTTCTGTCATCCTGGAAGGCATAGATCAATATCCTATCAAGGTGAAGAGCGAGTTTGAGCCGATACAGTCAATGGTTTCTTTGTAATAACAAACCCTGGACAATACCAACCGTTTCGATTCACCTGGGGACGATTGAATCAGCCAAAGCTGCCTTGATTTAACTCCGCCATTCATGGCGGAGTTATGCAGTCGTACAAAACCGGCTTTAGCCATGATTTTCTTTGGTTCAGGGCTAAAGCCACTATCAGCCTTGTTCTCTAACCTCAGGCTAAAGCCTGAGGTTAATTCAAATTTAGGAGATTTTTTTATGAACGAATCAGTACAAACACCCAATGGAAATACAAGGGTGCTGATGCTTGCAACATTAGCGTTTGCCACGTGCTTTGCTGGCTGGGCGCTCTTTTCTCCCTTGGCTGCATACCTGAAGGTCGAGTTTAAGTTATCTTCCACATCCGTGGGATTGTTACTCGCAACACCTGTATTGCTCGGCTCTATCGCCAGGGTGCCCATTGGCGTTCTGACAGATAAATTTGGCGGCAGGCGGGTTTTTAGCATTTTGGTCTTATTTGGCTTTTTCC